>NZ_JARVRG010000037.1:0-65570 GCF_030209795.1 Arthrobacter sp. efr-133-R2A-63
CTTGTCGAAGTATCCGATCGCTTCCATGGAAACACTCTGCCAGGAGGCTACGACATTTAACCGAACTCAGACCGGCGGTCCTGCGTTCGACTTCAAGTTCTTCATCACCAACGTCGAATTGAGGCGCTCGACGGCGGGAAGTGCCGAGAGCTGGTCGTCGTAGAAGCGCTGGTAGGCCGGAAGATCGGCTGCGATCACGCGCAGGAGGTAGTCCGGCGAGCCGAAGAGCCGCTGGGCTTCGACGATGTTCGGAATGGCCGCGACACGGTCTTCGAACTCCGACATCGTGGCGCGGTCAGCCTGACGCAGGGTCACGAAGACTATCGCTTCGAAACCCAAGCCAATCGCACCGGGATCGATGTCTGCCCTGTACCCCCGGATCACGCCCGACGCCTCAAGATCCCGCAGCCTTCGGTGGCACGGAGCCACCGTCAATCCCACCTTGGCTGCGAGCGCGGTGGCAGTCATTCGGCCATCCTCTTTGAGGTGGCGCAAAATAGTTCTATCTATTCCATCGATCACGCAAATATCTTACCTAAATTCCGGCAAGTCTGGCTAAAGATGGGAACACTTATGGGCCGATTTTCCATAAAGTTCATGGTGTAACCACCAGCCAGGAGCCACCATGAATCCGCACCTTTTCCTCGCCTTCGTCATTGTCGCCGTCACCCTGGCGTGCACCCCGGGCGTCGATTGGGCGTATTCGATTGCCGCAGGCCTGCGGCAGCGCAGCTTCCTCCCCGCCGTGGCCGGCCTGTGCAGCGGCTACGTGCTGCACACGGCCCTCCTGGTGGCCGGACTCGCGGCCCTCCTGACGGGGGTTCCGGGGCTTCTTGGCTGGCTGACGATCGCGGGCGCAGCCTATTTGCTCTGGCTCGGCGTGAGCACCGTGCGCTCGTGGCGCGGCGCAAGCTTCGGTGCGGATGACGCCGTCGGGCAGTCCCGAAACCAGTTGCGCACCTTCCTGCAAGGCATGGGCACAAGCGGCATCAACCCCAAAGGGCTGCTGTTCTTCCTCGCGCTGGTGCCGCAATTCGTGAGCCCCGAGGCGTCCTTGCCGGTGGCGGTACAGTCAGGCGTGCTGGGCCTCACGTTCGTGTTGTTGGCGGGAGCCATTTACACAGCAGTGGCACTGACTTCACGAAAGCTGCTTCAGTCCCGGCCTTCCGCCGCACGTGTGGTCACCCTCAGCAGCGGCATCATCATGATGGGGCTTGGGGCTGTTCTGTTGGGCGAACAGCTACTTCCGCTGCTCGGGTGACGCGGGGCCGGCCTTAGTCGTCCGGTTCGCCGAAGTCCTTGTTCCACATTCGGCGCACCTCGATGTCCTTGCGGATCCCATCGACGGCGTCCAGCTCGGCCTCTTCCGGCTTGCCTTGTTTCCGACGCACAACCACCCTTGGAACGGGAAGCCGCGGGTTGGGCCGCCGCCTGACCTCAAGCTTCGACAAGGCCCGGTCCGTGAGCGCGTCATTGCGCAAGGCAAGGCTTGTCTTCTTCCTCCGAAGCACCTCCACGAGAGCAGCCTGTGCCGCCTCCCGCTCCCCCAATACCCTGAGCGACTGCGCACGTATCAGCAGCAGCGCCGCCGAGAGGTCGTCCGTGTTGCGGAGCCCCTCGGTCCAGGCAACGACGTCGGCGTGCCGGTCGAGCGCCGCCGCTGCGGTGCAGCGGGCCAAAGCAGAGGGCAACGACGGCGGCAAGCTGGCCAGGATGTCCAGGGCCTCGGCCGTCTGGCCCGTCTCCCGGAAGCAATGCGAGAGCGCAAGGAACACGGATTCCTCGCTGAACAGGACCGGAACGTCAATCCGTTCCGCTACCTCGATCCGCGTGACCACCCTGCGGAGGTAGCTTGAGGAGAACTGGCTGGCGGCGTCGTCGATCCGTATGGACAAGCCCCGCTGCAGAAGCTCGGACGCCCGGAGATAACCGCCGTGTTGGTACACAAGCAGCCCGGCCATCACATAGCAGAGGCCAGCCCAGCCGGGGTAGCTGCGCGCCAGGGTGAGGAGGCGGTCCGGTTCCGTGCTCGTGAAGACCGCGTCGTAGACCGATTTGGCGGTCTTGCCGGCCAGCCGTTTGAGCCTCGGAACTTCCCCGGCCACGTCGATCCGACCTGCGGCCTTTCCTTTCAGGACGCCCCAAATCGCTCCGCTCAAGCCCTCAGCCAATCCACCTACGGATGTGCGGACATGTCCGTTCCGGAACGGCGTGATGTCCCTGGTGTCCCCGAAAATCGCTCCGCGGACTCCGGGAGCCGATGGCTCACTCACGGTTGCCCTGCCATCGCAGGATAAAGCGTCGCAGAATTGGGCATCACAGAACCATGCTAGCTGCGTTTGTCCCGACCTTTGCCCTCTATTTCCGGGGTTTTCGGGAGTAAGATATCCACGTCGGCAGGGTTCCGACTCCTTGCCGCGATGCGGCCCTCCATTTGAAGGGCCGGATTAGTATCGTGATCGGGAGGAGCTATGACTACTGCTTCACACCCCGCGCAGCACCACGCAATGGGGCTGACGCTCCACAACACAGCACTCGGTTTGGGCTGGGTTTTCCTGGCTGTTGGCGTCCTGGGATTTATCCCGGGCATCACCAGCAATTACGGCGCCATGACCTTCGCAGGACATGACTCGGGCGCCATGCTTCTTGGAGTTTTCCAAGTATCCATCCTGCATAACATTGTCCACCTGCTATTCGGCGCGGCAGGCCTGTACTTCGCGAGGACTGGAAGGATGGCGCGTGGTTACCTCATCGGTGGCGGCGCAATCTACCTCGTCCTGTGGATCTACGGCCTCATCACTTTGTCGAACATGAGCGCTGACTTCGTGCCCATGAACGCCGCGGACGACTGGCTGCACCTGGTTCTCGGTGTTGTCATGGTTGCCCTTGGCGTGTGGCTTGGACGCGATGTAAGAGAGGAGTCGAAGGGCCGCGCCATGTAGCGCACCCTGACTCTGCAGCACTCTGCAGTTGCACGACGGCGACCGCTCCTTCCGGGCGGCCGCCGCCTTTGCATCCTGGGGCCCGGGGCCTGACCGTTCCCGGGTGCCTACCCGAG
The DNA here is from genome assembly GCF_030209795.1 of Arthrobacter sp. efr-133-R2A-63. Classification (NCBI taxonomy): domain Bacteria; kingdom Bacillati; phylum Actinomycetota; class Actinomycetes; order Micrococcales; family Micrococcaceae; genus Arthrobacter; species Arthrobacter sp. efr-133-R2A-63. Next base: position 3,059 of record NZ_JARVRG010000037.1, read on the forward strand.
GAGCCTGCGTTCGTAGGCGAACGCCACGAGCTGAAGCCTGGTGCGCAGCCCGAGCTTGCTGAGGACACTGCGCAGGTGGGATTTCACGGTGGCCTCGGAGACAAACAGGCTCTGCGCCATCTCGGCGTTCCCCAAGCCTTTGGCCGCCAGCAGGAACACATCCCGCTCGCGTGGAGACAGCTCGTCCATCACGGTGAGGTCCGGCCCGGCGACCGGCACTGTCCTCGCGGCGTGCTGGAAGAGCTCGTGAACCGAACCAGGCGCGATCACCGAGTATCCCGAATAGACGGTCCGGATAGCCGCCAACAGGAATTCCGGCTCGGCACTCTTGAGCAGGTAGCCGCTCGCACCCGCCTGTACGGCGTCAACCACGGCTTGGTCCCTGTTGAACGTGGTCAGCGCGATGATCTTCGGCTTGTCCACGCCGGCTGCATCGGCCTCCTCCGTGATGCGCCGCGTGGCCTCGACTCCGTCCAGCACGGGCATCCGAAGGTCCATCAGCATGACGTCCGGCCGCTGCTTGGCCGCGAGGGCTACGGCTTGCTCGCCGTCGTCGGCCTCCCAGGCCATGTCCATGTCCGATTGGCTCTGCACCAGCATGCGGATACCGGAACGGAATAGTGGTTGGTCGTCCACCAAAGCAACCGTGATGGGTATTTCAGCCACGTCCGACGCTTTCCCACTCAGGGCCCGACGACGGCGAGGCAGCCTGGAGGGCGAACGACGGCTCCTGCTCCGGTTCCGTGCCGGACGAAACATCCTCGTCCGCTCCGTTTTCCGGAAGGAGCGCCGCCGGGCGAGAGCCATAAGGGATGAAGACCGTCACACGGAACTGCTCGCCGTCAGGCCCGGAACTGAGCCAGCCGCCGGCGAGGTGCGCACGCTCGCGCATTCCGGGGATCCCGCGCCCCACACGTTCGGCGGCATCGTCGTCGTCCGTCCCCCCAGTCGAAACGGACGCCGGCAATTCCGAAGCGACGTGCATGGTCAGCCCCGGGCCGCTCCAGTCAAAATGAAGGCGCACTGCTGTGCCGCGTCCGCCGTGCTTGAGGGCGTTCGTGAGGCATTCCTGCACAATCCGGAATACCGCGAGTTGCTGGCCCGCGCCAAGGTCCACCGGAATTCCGGTTTCGCTCTGCTGGACCTTGAGGCTCCCCTGACGCATCCGCTCCACGAGAGGCCCGACGTCGGTGAGCCGGGGCTGCGGGGCCACCAGACCGTCGTCGCGCACTCCCTCAATGACCCGTTGGGCGTCCACAAGAGCATGGCGGGCGGATACCGCGATGTTCTCCAAGGCGTCGAGCACGGCCTTGGGCTGGTCCTGGCTGAGATACCGGGTGCCGTCAGCTTGCGCGGCGATCACTGCGAGCGAGTGCGCCAAGACGTCGTGGAGGTCCCGGGCGATCCGCGTGCGCTCCTGCTCCACGACCAGCTCGACCTCGGTCTCCTTGAGGTTCGCCTGGACGAGGTTCCGGGCGTTGAAGAGACTTCCGCGTTCTTCGTAAAGGCGCAAGGCGATCCCGACGGCCGCACAGCCGGCGGCGAGCGTGAAGAGTATAAAGAAAAGCTGCGGTCCGTAGTTGGCCAAAGCGTACCGGTCGCCCATGAACAATTGCCTAAACCATCCAACGCCGCCCCCGTATCGCCACGAAAGCATGATGAACGTCATCACGCCGGCGAAGACCACGTTGCACCCGGCGACAACAAATGGCAGACGGCCCCTCGCGGTCCACATCGAAAACCCCAAGGCGATGAAGGAACCGAAGTAGATGGGCCAATCTTCGGAATACGGCTCGGGGATAAAGTACACCAACTGACCAACCAGCAATACAGTCGTGAATCCCAGAGACAGCACGGGTCGCCATGCCGAAACAGCAATGGCGAGTGTGGTCAAGATCAGTATCGATAATCTTGACAGAATAAGCTTCCACAATTCGGCCCAATGGGGGATCCATGGCGCCATAAATCCCGCTTCCGCCACGCACCACAGCGTGAAGAAAATGACGGCCGCCGCGGGGGCGCCCCAATGCCGTACAACTTTCAGTGTCTGTTCCATGTCCGCCACCCTATCCACGGTCAAGGACGCGGGAACGCCGAATCTGCCTTCCAGCGTCCGATCTCCACCGCGAAGCCAACGGATTCATCCTCGGAGCCAACGCGAGAGGTGAGCGAGCGTTCGTGTAAACGCCGGCATAAGTGAGCGAGCGTTTGCCGGAACCAACCCTCGCTCACATATCCCGCCAAAATCCCCAACGCTCGCTCACATATCCCGCACTTCGGAACAAAAAAACGACGGCGACGCTTCCCAGCACGGAAGCGTCGCCGTCGTCGGCTCTTCGGGTATTGCGCGCGCGCTATTCAGCCGCCGCGGCAACCGCCGCCGTGACTGCAGGAGCGACGCGGGGGTCCAACGGGCTGGGCACGATGTAATCGGCGGAGAGTTCTTCCTCGGCGAGGGCGGCGATGGCGCGGGCCGCGGCGATCTTCATGGCCGGAGTGATCCGACGTGCCCCGGCGTCCAAGGCTCCGCGGAAAATCCCGGGGAAGGCCAGGACGTTGTTGATCTGGTTCGGGAAGTCGCTGCGGCCAGTGGCCACGACGGCCGCGTACTTCACGGCGACCTCCGGCAGGACTTCGGGGTCCGGGTTGGACAGCGCGAACACGATCGAATCCTGGTTCATGAGCTTCAAGTGTTCCTCGGCCAGCTTGGACGAGGAAACGCCGATGAACACGTCGGCGCCGTTCAGGGCCTCTGCGGGTCCTCCGGAAAGGCCGCGGGGGTTGGTCCGCTGGGCGAAGCGGGCCTTGACGCTGCCCGAGTCGGCCACGAGGTCCGCGCGCTCCGCGTTGATCACGCCCTTGGAATCCAGAAGGACGACGTCCTTGACGCCAGCGGTCAGCAGGATCTCGGAGACGGCGATGCCCGCGGCGCCCGCACCGGACACCACAACTTTCAGTCCCTCAAGTTCGCGGCCGGTCACCTTTGCGGCATTCGTCAATGCTGCGAGAACCACGACGGCGGTGCCGTGCTGGTCATCGTGCATGACGGGGCAGTCGAGGGCTTCGATGAGGCGCTCTTCGAGTTCGAAGCAGCGGGGCGCGGAGATGTCTTCGAGGTTGACGGCGCCGAAGCTGGGACGCAGGCGGACCAGGGTCTCGATGATTTCGTCCACGTTGGTGGTGTTGAGGACCAAGGGGATGGAGTCGAGATCGCCGAAGGCCTTGAACAGCGCCGATTTCCCTTCCATGACCGGGAGGGAGGCGCTGGGTCCGATGTCGCCCAGGCCCAGGACGGCGGTACCGTCGCTAACGACCACCACGAGGCGCTCGGCCCACGTGTGCGTCCGTGCAAGCTCAGGGTTGGCGTGGATCGCGCGGCTCACCTCGGCGACGCCGGGGGTGTACGCAATGGAAAGATCCCGCTTGTTCAAGAGCGGCACGGTGCTGGAAACGGAGAGCTTGCCGCCTTCGTGGGCGGCGAAGATTTCCTCTTCGCTCAGCGCCAGGGCAGTCAGATTCTGTTCAGGGGTGATGGTCTCGACGGACACGTCGTTGTCTCCTCAGGCTAGCCGTGAACCCACGGCACAATTCGGGCAGGTATAGAGGCTTCGGTGCCGGACCAAGGGTGGCTGGTCCGTGCTGTGAAGCTCCTGCGGATATGGGCTGCTAGCCGCTTGGCTCCTGTCTTCGTAGACAAGGGCTTGATAGGAAGACTAGAGACATCCAGCCATAAACTCATACTTTTGGTCGTAGTGGTCTAGACCAATTACGTTGATTCCCGTAAAAGCTACGCGTCCGCAATCAACTTGCAGGCGTTCTTGAGGTCCTTCTCCGCGTCGAAAAGTGAGATCCGGCGGCAGTTGACGGACTGGACCAGACCACTGACGACGTGGAGCAGAATCCGGGCCCTCCCAGCGTCACCGATCGCAGCAGCCACCATCTCGGCCGAGAGCGCTTCGATATCCCGCAAGAGCACGGGGATGTCGCCATCGCGGGTATCCCACGTGCGGGACAAGCAATGCTCGACGGCGGGTTGCATGACCCGCATGTGGAAAATCTCCATCCCGAGACCCGTGAGTTCCTGCTGGCTGCACCTCGAAGACGCCGGCTTGGAGTCGTTGAGTTCCCGCAGCTGCTGCCGGTAGACGGCAAGCATCAGGTGAACCGTGGACGGAAAGTATCGGTAGAGCGTCCCGAGCGGAACGTGGGCCCTGGTGGATACGTCGGAAAGGCTCACAGTATCGAACTGGCGCTGGGCGAATCCGGCGGCAGTCTTCAGTATCCGGGCGTAGCGCAATAGCTGTCTCGGCGTCGTGGGAGCAGCCGCCATTTGGGGCAACCCCGCGGCCAGATCCAGCGAATACGGTTCCAAGGAGTTCGGTTCGGACATTTCCGGCGTTCTGTTGGTTTGGGCTTCGTTCGGGGAGATTGCGCGGCCCCCCAAAGACCGAGCGCGTCCTGACAATGATACGGCAGCAAGTTGTCAGTTCCCTGAGAACCGATTCCCGGAGGCTACGCGACGCCCTTGATCTTCACAACGAATACGGCACCCAGCAGACCGACGACAGCTGCGGCCAAGTACAGCGAAACGTAGCCACCCCAGAACACAACGAAAACGGAGGCAATTGCCGGCGCAATCACTTGCGGCAAAGAGTTGGCCACGTTGATGACCCCAAGGTCTCTGCCCCGGTCCAACGCCGCAGGGAGCACTTGGGTAATGAGGGCGAAGTCGACCGCCAGATACGCACCGAAGCCCACGCCAAGCACCACGGCACCCGCAATGGCCCCTGTCCACGTGGGTTCGAACGCGAGGATCAACGCGGCTATCGAGATGACGACGGACGAGACAATGACCAACGGTTTGCGTTTGCCCATGCGGTCGCTGATGGCGCCGCCCACCACGCTGGTGATGATCACCATGACGGCATACAGGCCCGTCAGGATAAGGACGCCGAACTCCGGCTTGATCCCCTGCGCTTCCTCGAGGTGCACGGCATCCTTGAGGAAGAACAGCAAGTACAACGTGACCATGTGGTTGCCGACATTGACCAGGAACCTCGTCAGCCAGGCCCACGCGAAGTCCGGGTACTTGACGGGCGAGATCCAGAACCCCTTGACGAATGTCCAGAGTTTGAACGGTGGCCTGGCCTCCCGAACGAGAGGCACGTCGTCATTCTTGAATAGATAGAGCACGACCCCGGCCAGCAGCGCGGCAGCGCACACGATGTAACCGAGGGCAAAGTTCCCGGAAACCACGGAAGCAATCACCGCGCCCGCGAGAATGCCCACGGTCTGCCCCATAGCCGCGAGCCCGCCGACCGCGCCGCGCTGAGGAACTGGTACTCGATCCGGAATAGCAGCTGTGATAGCCGCATAGGCTCCGTTACAGCCGGCCTGGACAAGGCACCACAGAATGGTCATGACCGCCACATTGGGAGCGCCCGCCAGGGCCACCAAGGCTGCGGTGCCGAGGATGGCACCGAAGAGTACCCACGGAACGCGTCGCCCGAGGCGTGACGTAGTGCGATCGCTGAACGCTCCGAAAAGGGGATTCGCAACCATCGATACCGCGGCGCCGCATCCCGTGACAAGCGCAAGGATGGCTTCCTTCTGTCCTTCGTCAAAGTGGATTGCCTGCTGTCCGAGCAACACCTGGATGGGCCCGAAGAAAGCAGCGTTGATGCCCACATTGACGAGCACCACTCCGGTGACCCACAGCGATCGGACGCGCTCCACGGGCTCGGCGAGGGCCGTCGTCGGGCCGTGTGTTCGCGCAGGATCGAGGGCAGGATCCGTCACCGGTCCCTCAGGCAGGGAACCGGGCGGATCGGACGGGCTCATGACGGTTCTCCCCTGGCGTCTGGACGTGTGAATTCAGCCTAGCGCCAAGGCACGTCCGCGCACGTTAGGGTAACTCCAACGGACCGAGGAGGATCAACGATGAACAGCCCAGCGAACCCCATCAACACCGCAGATTTATACGACGAGCGTGCCGAGGATGTTGAGTCGATATCACTGCAGTTCCAGGACCTCGGCGGCGTCTCGCACTTCAACGGCCCCGTTCGCACCATCAAGTGCTTTGAGGACAATGCCTTGGTGAAGGCGGTTCTGGCGACCCCCGGCGAAGGCGCCGTGCTGGTGGTGGACGGCTACGGCTCGCTGCGCACGGCTCTCATGGGGGACATGATCGCCGAGAGCGCCGTCGCAAACGGCTGGTCCGGCGTCGTGATCAATGGTGCCATCCGCGATCGCGTGGCGATCGCGAGGCTGCCGTTGGGCGTCAAGGCCCTCGGGAGTAACCCCAAGAAGAGCTCCAAAGTGGGCCGCGGCGAAGTGGACATCGCGCTGCTGATTGATGGAGTTCACATCGAACCCGGCAACCTGATCTACTGCGATCCCGACGGGATTCTCGTGGAACGGTGACATATTTCTCTCCAATCGGGTAAGACAGGGAATAGAGGAGCCATTAGGATAGTTACTGAAAGCAACTATCCTGCTTAGTCCCCTTTTCATCCACCCTTGGAGAAGCAATGTCCAAAGCCACGCCTGTGCGGGCCGCCGGAGAGGTCCTGACACACCGTCAGACGCTCACCGTCATGGTGGGCCTCATGCTCGGCATGTTCCTGTCCTCCCTGGACCAGACCATCGTGTCCACGTCCATTTACACCATCGCCAACGACCTCGACGGCCTGTCCCTGCAGGCGTGGGCGACTACGGCCTACCTCATCACATCCACGGTAACCACCCCGCTGTACGGCAAGCTCAGCGACATCTTCGGCCGCCGTCCGCTCTACCTGGCCGCGATCCTGATCTTCCTCGCGGGCTCCCTGTACGCCGGTTCCGTGCACTCCATGACCGAGCTCGCCATCGCCCGCGGCATCCAGGGCATGGGCGCCGGTGGTCTGCTCGCCCTCGCGCTGACCATCATCGGCGACATCGTTGCCCTGAAGGATCGTGCCAAGTACCAGGGCTACTTCATGTCCGTCTTCGGCGTTTCCTCGGTCCTCGGCCCCGTGGTCGGCGGTGCTTTCGCAGGCTCCGCCAACATCCTTGGCTTCGACGGCTGGCGCTGGGTCTTCTTCATCAACCTGCCCATCGGCCTGGCCGCGCTGGCCGTGGTGTTCTTCTACCTGCACCTGCCCGCGAAGCACGTCAAGCAGAAGATCGACTACTGGGGCGCAGGAGCCATCACGCTGGCCATCGTCCCGCTGCTGCTCGTGGCCGAACAAGGCCGCAGCTGGGGCTGGACCTCCGGCAACTCGTGGATCTGCTACGGGCTTGGCGTCATCGGCATCATCGCGTTCCTGCTGGTTGAGCGGCGTGCCGGGGACTACGCGCTGATCCCCCTGCGGCTCTTCAGGAACATCACGTTCGGCTTGTCTTCCCTGCTGAACTTCATCATTGGTATCGGCATGTTCGGGGCCATCGCGATGCTCCCGATGTACCTCCAGCTGGTCAAGGGCCTGACTCCCACCGAGGCCGGCCTCATGATGATCACCTTTACGGTGGGCATCCTCTTCGGTTCCATTACAGCGGGCCGTACCATCTCGTCGTCGGGCGTTTTCCGGATCTTCCCGATCCTCGGCACGGGCATCCTGACCGCGGCTGCCATCGTCATGGGACTGTCCCTCGGCGTGGACACCGGACTCTGGGTCCCCGGCCTGATCGCCGTGTTCTTCGGCATGGGCCTGGGCTTCTGCATGCAGCCGCTCACCTTGGCCATGCAGGTCTCCGTGCCGTCGAAGGACATGGGCGTGGGCACGTCTACCGCTGCCTTCTTCCGTTCCATGGGCGGTGCCGTGGGAACCGCCGTGTTCATCTCGATGCTCTTCAGCCTGGCCGCCGACAAGATCGCCTCGGGCATGAAGGACGCCATGGGCAGCGCCGATTACCTCAAGGTGCTCAAGGATCCCGCGGTTGCTGCGGATCCCGCCAACGCGAAGCTGTACGACTTCTTCAAGAACGGCGCCACGAACGATTCGCTGAACGACACCAGCTGGCTGCACCATGCAAACCCGGCGCTCACGCGCCCCATCCTTGAAGGCTTCGCACAGTCGATCGACACCGTGATGCTGACCGCCGCGGCCCTCACCGGCCTCGCGTTCCTCATTACGTTCGCTTTGCCGAACAAGAAGCTGACGGATCCGAAGACGGCTGCGAAAGAGTCCGTTTCGGCCCACTAGGCAATATCTCGAACCGCGCAACGGCAGGCAGTCTTTTGGACTGCCTGCCGTTGTCGTTTCCAGTGTTCGTGCGGGCAAGCGTCCGACGGCGGCGCAAAAGTCTGCGTGGCGTGACACCTCCTGCGTGGCCGGCCGCGTTGACTGGAAGTCACGCTGGCAGCGTGCCACACTGTGTAGCGCGAGTGCCCCGACGTCCCCGTCGGAACCAGGCGCCGACGAGGACCGCGCCGCACAGTCCACAAATTTTCCCAAGGGAGAGCCATGCCCGATTCCAGCTCAGACAGCCGCTCCGGCGTCCCACGCAAGGTAATTGGCCTGGCCGTTGCCGGGGCGGTAGGCGGTTTCCTCTTCGGCTTCGATTCCTCCGTCGTCAATGGGGCCGTCGATGCGATGAAGGACGAATTCATGCTGAGCGAGGCCGTCACTGGCCTCGCTGTGGCGGTCGCGTTGCTCGGCTGTGCAGCAGGGGCCTATCTCGCGGGCAAGGTGGCCGACCGATACGGCCGCATCCCCGCCATGAAGCTGGGCGCCGCTCTCTTCCTGGTCAGTTCCATCGGGACGGGCTTGGCTTTCGGCATCTGGGACCTGGTCTTCTGGCGCTTGGTGGGCGGCCTCGGCATCGGCCTCGCCTCCGTGATCGCGCCAGCCTACATCTCTGAAATCTCCCCGCGCCGGGTCCGTGGCCGGCTCGCATCGTTGCAGCAGCTGGCGATCACCACCGGTATTTTCGCGGCCCTGCTGTCCGACGCCGTCCTGGCAAACTCTGCGGGAAGCGCCCACCATGCGTTGTGGCTCGGCATTGAGGCGTGGCGCTGGATGTTCATCGCCTGCGCCGTGCCCGCCGCGGTTTACGGCGTGATCGCCTTCCGGCTGCCTGAGTCCCCGCGCTTCCTGGTCCTCAACGGCAAGGAAGACACCGCACGCAAAATCTTCGACACCCTGATGCCCGGCGACGACACCGAACGCCACATCCGCGAGATCCGCGACTCGATCAAGGAGGACGAGCTCTCCACCAAGAAGGGCTCGCTGCGTGGAAAGGCCTTCGGCCTGCAACCCGTGGTGTGGATCGGCATCATCCTGTCCGTGCTGCAGCAATTCGTCGGCATCAACGTGATCTTCTACTACTCCACCACCTTGTGGAAAGCAGTCGGCTTCCACGAACAGGACTCCCTGACCATCTCGGTGGCAACGTCCGTCACCAACATCCTGGTGACCCTCGTGGCCATCGCACTCGTGGACCGCATCGGCCGGCGGCCCATCCTGCTCGCGGGCTCGATCGGGATGGCCGTGTCCCTTGGCGCCATGGCGTTGGCCTTCTCCTCCGCCACCGGGTCGGGATCCTCGGTGTCCTTGACCGGAGCCTGGGGTCCGGTTGCCCTGGTGGCAGCCAACGTGTTCGTGGTGAGCTTCGGAGCTTCGTGGGGACCGTTGGTGTGGGTGCTCCTGGGAGAGATCTTCCCCTCACGCATCCGTGCCCGCGCGCTGGGCCTGGCCGCTGCAGCCCAGTGGATCGCCAACTTCGCGGTCACTTTGAGCTTCCCCGTCATGGCGGCCGGTTCGCTGCCGCTGACTTACGGCATGTACGCACTGTTCGCCGCGGCGTCGTTCTTCTTTGTCATGTTCAAGGTGCCCGAAACGAACGGCATGTCCCTCGAGCAGGCCGACACCTTGTTCGTCCCGAAGGGCTCCAAGCCCGCGGAGTTCGCGGTCACGGAACCCAAGTAGCCTCCCGGGCCCAAGTGACTCGCAGTTGTTGTCGTTTTGGAGGCTCATAACGACAACAACTGCGAGCTGATTGGGGCCGCCTACACGAGGTGCGGTTCGTGCGACTTCAGGTATCGGCGGCCACTTGCGGCTACGAGGATCGCGAACCCGAGGGCGACGGCGGCAGCGAAGAACGGGACCTGGGGACCGAAGTGCTCGCCCAGCTGCGCAGCGACAAACGGAGCCAGCGCGCCGCCCATCCAGCGCACAAAGTTGTACCCGGCCGAGGCCACGGGACGCGGCGAATCGGAGACCTCCATGGCCAGTTCGGTGTACAGCGTGTTGTTGATGCCCAGCAGGGCGCCCGCCACAATGACGAGCACGACGACGGCAGTCACCGAGTGCCCCGCAGCCAGTCCCAGCCCTACGAGGTCCAGCAAAAGCGCCCCGAGTGTGCCGACCAGGACGTTGGTGGTGCCGAAGCGACGCTGCAGCAGGGGTGCGACGAAGACCGAGAACACGGCCACGGCTACGCCCCAACCGAAGAACACGGCACCGATACCGTAGGCGTCCATTCCCAGGATGAAGGGCGTGAAGGCAAGGATCGTGAAGAAGCCGTAGTTGTAGAACAGGGCACTGGCCGCAGTGGTGCGAAGGCCTTTGTGGCCCAGGGCGAGGAGCGGGTCACGCAAACGGGCCTTCGTGGCCGGCTTCGGCGTCTTGGGCAGCAGGGCCAGCAAGGCGATGAAGGAGACGGCCATGAGGACCGCGGTGCCGAAGAACGGTGCGCGCCACTGCCAGCCGCCGAGCAGCGCGCCGAGCAAGGGGCCGAGGGAAATGCCCAGGCCAAGGGCGGCTTCGTAAAGAATAATCGCGGTTCCGGTTCCACCGCTTGCGACGCCGACAATCACTGCGAGCGCGGTGGCCACGAAGAGAGCGTTGCCAAGTCCCCAACCAGCGCGGAATCCGACCAGCTCACCCACGCTTCCGGACAAGCCGGACAGCGAGGCGAAAACGACAATCAGGGCCAGGCCGATCATCAGCGTCTTTTTGCCGCCGATCCGCGACGAGACGAAACCGGTCACGAGCATCGCGACCGCGGTCACCAGGAAGTAGCTCGTGAAGAGCAACGACACCTGGCTGGGGCTGGCCTGGAGGTTCTTGGCGATGGCCGGCAGGATCGGGTCCACCAGGCCGATACCCATGAAGGCGAAGACGGCGGCAATCGCCGTGGCCCAGACAGCTTTGGGTTGCTTGAGGAACGAAGCCTTCTCGGCCTCGAGGGTTTCTTCCGCTGGCTGCAGTTGCTCTGCGAGCTGGCCTTTCATGGACTGCTCTCCTAGTTCTTGGGCTTCTTCAGTTGGGTTTGTTCAGTACTGGACTGAGTGGTTGATCTTGTCGAACACCGGAAGTGCGGCTTCCACGGCGTGGCGTTCTGCTTCGCTCAGCGTTCCGAGGATCCCGGCGATGAATTCGTTGCGGCGGCGGTCTGCGTTCTCGACGGCGGCACGTCCCGCCGCGGTCGCGGCGACGCGGACGGCACGGGAGTCGTCCGGATCCGCTTCCCGTTTGACGAGGCCCGCGCGCTCAAGCTTGATGATCTGCTCGGTGGCGCTGGGGACCTTGACCCCCAGGTTCCGGGCGATCCCTCCGACGCGGGCAGCGCCGTCGAGCGCCATCTTGAGGACGCCAAGCTGGGCGGAGCTGAGTTGCTCCTCGGAATCGAGGCGGCGCATCACATAGACGCTCTGCCGCAAGGCTTCCCGGAATGATTGGGCGAGGGCGAGGAGCGCTTCGTCAGCTTGATTGTCGTTCATACTTAGGTATCCTAACAGTTAGGTTACCTAAATATCAAGGATAAGCATTTCCCTTTGCGCTCTCCGGCGCTACAGCGCGAGCTTCATTCCCTCGTGACTGGCCACGAAACCAAGCCGCTCATAGAAGCGGTGGGCATCCGTGCGGGACTTGTCGCTGGTGAGCTGGACCAGGGTGCAGCCGCGGTTCCGAGCCTCTTCGATGGCCCACTGCATCATGGCCGCCCCGACGCCATGGTCCCGCAACTCTGCGGCGACGCGCACGGCCTCGATCTGGCAGCGCAATGAGCCCTTCCGAGCCAAACCCGGGATGAAACTCAGCTGGAAAGTCGCCACGCAAGCGCCATTCAAATGGCCGACCACCAACAGTTGGGCCGGATCCTCATTGATCTGCTGAAACGCCTGCAGATAGGGTCCGACATCGTCGGCATTTTCACGGGAGCTGCCCAACTGATCCGCGGCGAGCAATCTGAGAATGGCGGGCAGGTCCTCCCAGTGTGCCCGGCGGAGCGTGAAGACTCCTTCGTCCAGAACCATGCTCAACAGCGGCTTCACCCCTGGATTTGTGTGACTCATAGCACCAGCCTGACACAAGCTGGAAGATTCGTTTTACGCGCTTTCATGAATTCTGGGTGAAACGATCAATCACAAATTATTGGATGCTTCAAGTTACTTTGGACTAGCAGATTTGTTAGCCACGTCACCATGCGGCGAATCACCCGAAGGATACAGATATGTCTCACCAGACAACAACGGGGCACCGCACAGCCTCCAGCAAAGACAGCGAGCCGCATCTGGCGCGCTCACTGAGCAACCGCCACATCCAGTTGCTTGCCATCGGCGGCGCCATCGGCACGGGCCTGTTCATGGGCTCCGGAAAGACCATCTCCGTCGCCGGCCCGTCAGTGATCTTCGTGTACATGATCATCGGCTTCATGCTGTTCTTCGTCATGCGCGCCATGGGCCAGCTCCTGCTGTCCAACCTGAACTACAAGTCCTTCAGCGACTTCGCCGGCGACCTGCTTGGTCCTTGGGCGGGCTTCTTCACCGGCTGGACCTATTGGTTCTGCTGGGTGGTAACCGGAGTGGCCGATGTAATCGCCATCGCGGGCTACGCAAATGAGCTCTGGCCGGGGGTGCCGCTCTGGATTCCGGGCCTCGCGACCATCGCCATCCTGCTCCTCCTGAACCTCCCCACGGTGAAGGCCTTCGGCGAGACTGAGTTCTGGTTCGCCCTCATCAAGATCGTTGCCATCGCCGCTTTGATCATCGTGGGTATCGTCATGATCTCCACCGGCTTCACGTCCGACGCCGGAGCCGCCAGCTTGACCAATCTCTGGAGCCACGGCGGCTTCTTCCCCAAGGAATTCATGGGGTTCGTTGCCGGCTTCCAGATCGCGGTCTTCGCGTTCGTCGGCATCGAACTGGTGGGCACCGCCGCGGCCGAGACCAAAAACCCGGAGCACAACCTGCCCCGCGCCATCAACGCCATCCCGGTCCGCGTCATGCTGTTCTATGTCGGCGCGCTCATCATCCTGATGTCCGTCATCCCGTGGACGGAATTCAAGGCCGGCCACAGCCCGTTCATCGCCATGTTCTCCCTGGCCGGACTGGGCATCGCGGCCACCGTGGTGAACCTCGTGGTGCTGACCTCTGCCATGTCCTCGGCCAACTCGGGTATCTACTCGACGTCGCGCATGGTGTTTGGCCTAGCCAACGACGGCGATGCCCCCAAATTGTTCGGCCGCCTCTCGAGCCGCAAAGTCCCGCAGAACGCCCTGTTTCTGTCCTGCGTGCTGCTCCTTGGCGGCGTCGCCCTGCTCTACGCGGGCAAGGACATTGGAGCAGCCTTCGACATGGTCACCACGGTCTCCGCGGTCTGCTTCATGTTCGTATGGTCCATCATCCTGGCGAGCTACCTCGTTTTCCGGAAGCGCCGGCCCCAGCTGCACGAGGCATCGACCTTCAAGATGCCCGGCGGGATCGTGATGGTGTGGGTGGTCTTCGCCTTCTTCGGCTTCCTGGTTTGGGCCCTGACGACCCAGCCGGACACCCTCACGGCCCTGCTCGTCACGCCCATCTGGTTCGCGATCCTCGCCGTGGCCTACGCCCTGGTCCGGAAGTCGCCGCTGCACCAGGCCCGCGTGGCAGAGTGGAAAGCCATGGCCGAATCCGAGACGACCGCCGTCGACACCGCCGCCCGCTAGGACGCCCGCTCACATATAACGGCAAAACCCGAAACCCTCCTTCACATCATTCATGTGAAGGAGGGTGAGCGAGCGTCCGGGAAAAGCCTAGGACTCGGCCTTGCGGTCTTCGATCAGCTTCAGCACCTGCGGGAACAACGGATGCGACGGCGGCAGGTCGGTAATGCGCTCGACCGCCTCGGCGGCGTCCATCTCGGAAAGCATCCGGGAGAGTTCCACGGCTTCGTCGTCGGCGCCGTCGTCGAAACGCAGGGCTGCGGCCATCGCATCGAGGAGGGCAACCGGCGTGACTCCGCGCTCCGCGAGTTCCGCGGCCGGCCCGATGAACCGTTCGTGCCGGCCCAACTTCCGGAGCGGAGCACGGCCCACCCGGTTCACCGTGTCCGGCAAGTACGGGTTGGTGAAGCGGGACAGGATCTTCTGCACGTACGCTTCCTGCTCTGCTTCGACGAACTCATGTTTGGCCACGAGAAGCTGCTTGGTCTCCTCCAACACGGCCCGCACCCGGGCGGCCACGGTGGCGTCGGCCATGGCGTCGGAGATCTTCTCCAAGCCGGCGCTATAGCCGAAGTACGCTGCCGAGGCATGTCCCGTGTTGACCGTGAACAGCTTCCGTTCGATATACGGAGCGAGTTCGTCCACGAAGGTCGCGCCCGGGATCACCGGTGCCTCCCCGGCGAAGGGCGTGCGGTCGATCACCCACTCGTAGAAGGTCTCCACAGTCACGTCCAGGCCTTGGCCCGGCGCTTGGTTGGGGACAATCCTGTCCACCGCCGTGTTCGCAAACACAGCAGCGGAGGAAAGGTCACCGGCGGCACCGTCCCACGCGGCTTCCACTTCGGAGTGCAGGAGGTCCGTGGCGTTGATCGCGTTCTCGCAGGCCATGACCTGGAGCGGAGCCAACAACGGCGAGCGGCCGGCGACGCCCCGCGCGATCACCGGTGCCACGAACTTGAGGATGTGGGGCCCCACTGCAGTGGTGACGAGGTCCGCCGTCGCGATTTCCGCGACGACGGCAGCCTCTTCGGTGCCCGAATTCAGGGCCCGGAAACCGGACACGGTCTTGACGGCGGCGTTCTCGCCGACCTCGTGGACCTCATAGGAGGATGCGGAGGCGAGCTGGCTGATCAAGGCCTCCGCGACATCGGCGAAGACCACCTCATATCCGGCCTCGTGCAGCAGCAAGCCGACGAATCCGCGTCCGATGTTCCCTGCCCCGAAATGGACTGCCTTCACTATGCGTTGACCTTTCCGAACAGATCCAGCACTTCCTGCACCGACGTGGCCTGCTCGAGCTGGGCCACTTGCGCCTTGTCCGTGAAGATCTTGGCGATGGAGGACAGGATGTGGAGGTGCTCGTTGTTGATGCCGGCGACGCCGACGACGAACTTGACCTGCTTGCCGCCCCAGTCGATGCCCTCGGGGTAGCGGACGATCGACACACCGGAGTGCAGGATGTGGTCCTTGGCAGCATTGGTGCCGTGCGGGATGGCCAGGAAGCTGCCCATGTACGTGGACACGGATTCCTCGCGCTCGTGCATCGCGTGAATGTAGCCCATGTCCACGGAGCCGCGGTCCAGCAGGAGCTTGCCGGCTTCGTCGATGGCCGAGTCACGGTCCGTCGCGGAACCATTGAGGATCACGCTTTGGGGGAGCAGGACATCTTTGCCCTCGGCGGCGGCAGGCTGGGCGGCGTGGGCACCGGCGGCCGGTTCGGCAACCGCCGTCGAATCTTCAGTCCCGGGCTCAGCGTTGCTGCTCTTGACCAGTTCCACGATCTCCTCGTACCGGGGACTGTTCATGAAGTTGTCCACGGAGACGTGCACGGCACTGGAGGTGACCGGCCGGGCGCGTTCTGTCAGGTCCTGGTGCGTGACCACGACGTCATACGTGTCGCTGAGGTTGGCAATGGCCGAATTGGTGACCTTGACGTCCGGGAACCCGGCTGCCTTGATCTTGTTGCGCAGGACCGAGGCCCCCATGGCGCTGGAGCCCATGCCGGCGTCGCACGCGAACACGATGTTCTGGATAGGACGGGTCAGGACGGCGGTACCGCCACCGGCGCCCAGGAGGGCGGAGGAAACGGAACTCTTCTTGCCCTTGAGCTCTTCCATCCTGGACGTTGCCTGGCCCAACGCGTCCACATCGGTGGTCTTGCTGGTCCGCAGGATCACCGAGGCGATCAGGAAAGATACCGTGGCTGCGAGGAGGACGGAGAGCGCCACACCGAAGTAGCTGTCTTTCGCTGTTGCGGCAAAGACCGCGAGGATGCTGCCCGGGGCTGCAGGTGAGCGCAAGCCCGCACCGGTGACCACCAAGGTGAAGATACCGGTCATGCCGCCTGCGATCGTGGCGAGGATCAGGATCGGCTTCATGAGGATGTACGGGAAGTAGATCTCGTGGATGCCGCCGACAAACTGGATAAGCGCAGCGCCAGGAGCAGAAGCGCGTGCCAGGCCCTTGCCGAAGATCATGTACGCGAGCAGGACGCCGACGCCCGGGCCGGGGTTGGCCTCAAGCAGGAACAGGATGGACTTGCCGTTTTGCAGTGCTTGTTCCGTGCCGAGCGGAGTGAGGATGCCGTGGTTGACGGCGTTGTTGAGGAAAAGGACCTTGGCGGGTTCGATGAAGATGCTGGTCAACGGCAGGAGTCCGTTGTGGACCAGGAATTCGACGACGTTGCTCGCACCGTCGCTGAAGGCCTTCACTACCGGACCGATCACCAGCATGCCGAAGATGGCCAGGGCGGCACCGACGATGCCTGCCGAGAAGTTGTCGATCAGCATCTCGAAGCCCGGCTTGACCCGGCCTTCCCATACCTTGTCGAGCTTCTTCATGATCCAGGCCGTGAGCGGGCCCATGAGCATGGCGCCGATGAACATCGGGATATCCGTACCCACAATCACACCCATGGTGGCGACGGCTCCCACCACGCCGCCGCGGATGCCGTGAACGGCCCGGCCGCCCGTGTAGCCAATCAAGAGCGGCAACAGGTACGTGATCATGGGGCCCACGAGTTTGGCCAGGTCCGCATTGGGCAAGAAGCCTGCCGGGATGAACAGGGCCGTGATGATGCCCCATGCAATAAAGGCCCCGATGTTGGGCATGATCATGCCCGATAGGAACGTTCCGAACTTTTGGACACCAACGCGCACGCTGGTGCGCGGTTTCGCAACTGACGCTGTTGCCATTGTGTGAATTCCTAACGTGAGCCCCGCATCAGTGCGGGATCAGTCGATATCTATCGAAGGAGGACAGCTCTAGGAGCTGCTGGAGATACGGTGAAGCCATTCAAGGAAGAGCTTCAGTTCCGAACTGGATAGCTGGTCTGAATGCGAGGCTTGGAGTGCCGCATTCAGCGCGATTGCCGCAACAACAACGGACGACTTGCCGGAGTCGTCTGCTGCGGCGCCACGGGCAATTTCCGTGGACACGGCGAAAATCATGGAATCCCGGGTCATGGTGGAAAGTTCGAGGTTCCGGTCTTCCAAAGGCTCTGCAATGAGCATGAGCGTGACGCCGACGTTGGCCGCCAGGATGCTCCTGGCCGCCTCGCGCGGGGGTACGTTGATCTGCCCGGCAATGGCCGCCTTGCTCAGCATCTCCTCCAGAAGCGACTCGGCATCAGCCACGATGGCCGGCCTGCTTTCCGGACGGATGTTGCCGAACATCACCAGGTAAAGGTGCGGTTGGGTAAGTCCGAACTGGACGTGGTTGTCCCACATCCGGCGGACGTCCTCCAGGGGTTCCCCAGAGGGTGCGAAGTCCCGCTCTCCCGCCACGTACTCCTCGAAGCCGGCTGAAACGACGGCATCGAACAGCCCCTCCTTGTCGCCGAAGTGGTGGTAAAGCGTGGGCGCCGTGACGCCGGCAAGTTTGGTGATTTGGCGCGTAGAGACCGGTGACCCGTCCGAATTCGCCAGCAACTCGGCAGCTGCACGGAGCAGCCGAGTTTTGGGCGGAAGCTGGTCATCGAAACTCATAGCCGCTACCCTAGCACCTATAGCAACGCTATATGAAGTGAGTCACAGGAGATTTTTTCGGACCCCGAGGCGCCGCAGCCGGTGGGTCCGATCCGAGAGCAGGAACAGAGGATTTCAGTGCAGAATTTCCAAGGAGTAGGCGTTAGCCCGGGCCGCGTCATTGGCACTATCCGTCAGATGCCCAAACCAGTCAGCGAACCGCCGTCGGGCGAACAGCTAGCCGCATCCACCACTGCGGAAGACGCCGTCGCTGGCCTGAAAGCGGCGGCCCAATCGGTCCACGACGAGCTCAAAGCACGGGCTGACAAGGCCAGCGGCGACGGCAAGGCGGTGCTCGAAGCCACGGCGCTCATGGCCAAGGACACCATGCTCCTGAAGTCGGCCACCAAGCTCATCAACAACAACGGCAGCTCCGCCGAACGCGCCATCTGGGAAGCCGGAGCCTCCGTCTCCGAAATGCTCCACAACCTGGGCGGATACATGGCCGAACGCGCCACCGACGTCCTGGACGTCCGCGCGCGGATCGTCGCCGAACTCCGCGGAGTCCCCGCCCCGGGGATCCCGGCGTCGGACACTCCGTTCATCCTGGTGGCCGAAGACCTCGCACCCGCCGACACCGCAACGCTGGACCCCGCCGTCGTGACTGCACTGGTCACCTCGGGCGGCGGACCGCAGTCCCACACCGCGATCATCGCGCGCTCGCTCGGCTTGCCCGCAGTCGTCGCGGCCCGCGGAGTGGACGAAATTCCTGACGGCGCCGAAGTCTTCGTGGACGGCGCAGCCGGCTCACTCTCCCTCGAACCCAGCGAAGAACAGCGCGCGGCCGCCCTCGCGTGGGTCGAAAATGCCGCCACCCTTGCGGCTTTTGACGGAAACGGCACGACGGCGGACGGCCACTTGGTGCCCCTCCTCGCCAACGTCGGCGGAGCCAAGGACGCTGCCGCGGCCGCGGCGCTGGGCGCCCAGGGCGTGGGCCTTTTCCGCACCGAATTCTGCTTCCTGGAACGCGACACCGAACCGACCGTGCTGGAACAGGCCGCCGCGTACAGGGGCGTATTCGACGCGTTCCCGGGCAAGAAAGTGGTGCTCCGGACCCTCGACGCGGGCGCCGACAAGCCCCTTCCCTTCCTCACCGACGCCACCGAACCCAACCCGGCCCTCGGCGTGCGCGGTTACCGCACCGACTTCACCACACCC
This sequence comes from Arthrobacter sp. efr-133-R2A-63, assembly GCF_030209795.1. Classification (NCBI taxonomy): domain Bacteria; kingdom Bacillati; phylum Actinomycetota; class Actinomycetes; order Micrococcales; family Micrococcaceae; genus Arthrobacter; species Arthrobacter sp. efr-133-R2A-63. The sequence goes on from NZ_JARVRG010000037.1 coordinate 22,147, forward strand.
GGTGTTTTGGACCGCCAGCTCGAGGCAATCGCCATAGCGGCCGACGAAACAGAGGCCGAGGTGTGGGTCATGGCGCCCATGATCTCGACTGCGGCCGAGGCTGCCCATTTCGCGTCGATGTGCGATGCCGCGGGCATCAAAAAACCCGGCGTGATGGTGGAAGTTCCCTCGGCGGCATTGACCTCGGCGTCGGTCCTGCGCCACGTGGGTTTCGCGTCCCTCGGCACCAATGACCTCACGCAGTACGCCATGGCGGCCGACCGGCAACTCGGGCCCCTCGCCGAACTCAACACCCCGTGGCAGCCCGCCGTCCTGCGCCTCGTCCAGCTGACCGTGGCTGGCTCGGTCGAAGAGGGCAGCGGCAAACCCGTTGGCGTCTGCGGTGAGGCTGCCGCGGACCCGGCCCTCGCCGTCGTGCTTGTTGGCCTGGGCGTGTCCACGCTGTCCATGACCGCGCGGTCGCTTGCCGCCGTCGGAACCGTGCTCAAAACGGTGACGTTGGAACAGGCGCAGGAGCTGGCCCGGCTGGCGCTCAGCGCACCGGATGCGCTCGACGCAAAGGCCTGGGTCCGTGCCAAACTGCCGATCCTCGAGGAACTCGGGCTCTGAGCCCGGCTGCACTGTCCTACCTGAACACAAGGAGAAACCATGCCCGAACGCACCGCCACCATCGCCAGCCGCTCCGGATTGCACGCCCGCCCCGCGGCAATTTTTGCCGAAGCCGCGGGAGAATCGCCGGTTGAAGTGACCATCGCTATGGCCGGTTCGGCTGCCGACGACGCGCTCGACGCCGCCAGCATCCTTTCCCTCATGACGCTCGGCGCGGCCAAGGGCGACGTCGTGGTGCTTCGCGCGGAGGGCGACGGCGCCGACGCTGCCCTCGATTCCCTGGTGACACTCCTGGAAACGGACCTCGACGCCGAGTAGGCGGCCTCTTTTCCAACGCCCGCTCACCTATGAGCGCCTCCCGCCGAACGCCCGCTCACCGTCGATGAGCCGAAAGGGAACGAAAATGCGCAAGCCCGATCCCGCCGTCGCGTTCTATGCGCTCAGCATTGCGCTGCTCCCGGTGTCGCTACTCGGCTATGTGATCTGGGTGGGAAAGCTTTTGTCTGCGAGACCTTCTGGCGTGTCGACAAGTGCGCAGGCCCCGCTCTCCGCGAGGTGGGCGATGCACAAATTCGGCGTGCGCGAAGACCAGGCCGCCAACCGGTTGTTGCCCCTGCTTCCCGGCGTTCCCTGGTTGGGCATGCGTTTGGCATTCTGGCCGACCGTCTTCGCGCACCGCGTCACGGGTTTCGTCCCGAAGACGTTCCGCTACCCCTTTGAGGGCGAGATACCTCCACAAGCGGAGGCATCGGCGAGGGTCACGTTCTTCGACAACGCGGTAGACCGCACCCTTCCCGGGATCGACCAGTTGGTCATCCTCGGCGCGGGTTTCGACACACGCCCGTACCGCCTCGCGCCGGACACGCCCGTCAGTTCCTTCGAGGTAGATGCCGCAAGGACGCAGGCGGTCAAGCGCGAAATACTCGACAGGGCAGGAATCGACACGCACAAGGTAGCGTTCGTGTCCGCGGACTTCGAGAAGGATGATTGGCTCGCCAAACTCGTCGACGCCGGGTTCGACGTCGGGCGTCCGGCGCTTTTCCTCTGGGAGGGTGTCACGATGTACCTCGACCGGAACGCGATCGAGGACACGCTCCGGAAGGTCGCGAGTTGCGCCACGGGGAGCTTGCTCGCCTTCGACTACTTCACAACCGAGGCCCTTGAATCGAGAACGCCATATTGGCGATTCGGGCGGGCGGCGGCCACCGCAGCGGGCGAGCCATTGAGGTTCGGCGTGGACAGGACACCGCCTTCGCGGGAGCGCCTGGCCGAACTTCTCCGGTCCAACGGGTTGGCTCTCCTCGAACAGCGTGGACTTGGTCGCGAGAAACGCGCGTGGGGCGGCTTCGCGATCGCCGTGGTGGAGTAATGATCTGAGCGGGCGTTCCCCCGATTGGGCTCATATCCGAGCGCGCGTCTGGGATTTTGGCCATATAGGTGAGCGAGCGTCTCAGGAGGCGCGGTGCGGGACGCCGCTTTACGCGAAGGCGGAGATGCCCGTGATCGAGCGCCCGATGATCAACGCTTGAACCGTCTCTGTGCCTTCGTAGGTATGGATGCCCTCGATGTCGGCGAAATGCCGGGCCACGCGGTTGGCCAACAAGATCCCGTTGCCACCGAGCAAATCGCGGGCGTTCGAGGCGATGCTGCGGGCAGTGCGGGTGCACGTGAATTTCGCGAGCGCCGCCTGTGCTGGAGTCAGCACGCCCTCCTCGTCCAGCCTGGTCATCTGCATGACCATGAGCTGCATGGTGGCAAGCTCGGAGTGCATGCGGGCAAGGCGCTCCTGCACAATCTGCGAAGCGGCCAGCGGGCGGCCGAACTGCCGGCGTTGGGCGGCATACTGCACCGCAGTTTCGTAGCAGGCAGTGGCATGCCCGACGGCGGACCAAGCCACTCCGAGCCGGGTCGCCAGGAGCACCCGGGCCGTGTCCTTGAAACTCCGGGCGCCCGGGAGCACGTTTTCCGTCGGGATGAAGACATTCTCGAGGCGGATGTGTGCCTGCCAGATGGCCCGGAGTGAGAGCTTGCCGTCGATGGTCGTGGCGGAATATCCGGGCGAATCCTGCGGGACAAGGTATCCGTGAACTTGCCCATCATCACCACGGGCCCAGACGACGGTCAGGCCTCCGATCGAGCCGTTGCCGATCCATTTCTTTTCACCGTTGAGCACATAGCCGCCCTCGACGGCAGTTGCTGTCGCCTCGAGTCCCACAGAGTCGGAGCCGTGGGCCGGCTCGGTCAGGGCGAAGGCGCCGTATTCCTCGGCCCGGGAAAGCGCGGGAAGCCAACGGGCCTGCTGCTCGGGGGAACCGCATTCGGCCACGGACCGCAATGCCAATCCGCCCTGGACCGCGACCACCGTGCCGATGGAGCCGTCCCCGCGGCTCAGTTCCATCGTGACGAGTCCGGCGGCGGTTTTGCTCATGGCCGGGAACCCGTCGACGTCGATTCCATCGCGCAGGAGGTCAAGCTCACCGAGACGCTTCACCAGGTGCAGCGGATACTCAGCGCGCTCCCAGTACCCCGCGATGACCGGGAGCACTTCGTCCTGCACAAAAGTCCGCGCACGGTTCCAGTAAGCGCGGTCTTCGCCGCCAATGTCTTTGAAAACGGAGGCAGGATCCGGGTCCAGGGATTCGTTCAGGACATATTCTGGCTCCATGGTGCCAGCCGGGAACACAGCATCCAGTTCCTCGGAAGTGCTATCGGACATCGTCGTCATGGGGAATCCTCGCTTTGGACTGCGATCTGCGACTCCCAGCATGCACTGACACTCAGTTTCATGTCAAGGAACTCGATGTCAGCGAGGGAAGAATTAGGCCAGGGCATCCCGGACCGCTTGAAGGATTTCTTCCGTGCCCGCTGCCGGATCCAGGACAGCGACCACGACGGCGGGGCGCCCGCTTTCCGCGGGCGGCGCACCGACCGGCCCTCCACCAGTCTCGGCGGCTGAAGCACGAGCAAAGGTATCGGCCAGGGCACCCAATTCGCGCCCGAGCCGGGCGGCCAACCCGGGGACCTCAGCTTCCCGCGCCTCGCGCTCCACGCTCCCGACGCGCTCCGCACCCGCCGCGCGTTCTCCGGCAGAAACCGCCCGCAGCCATTGGCGCAGGACGCTGTTGTGCACCGCGACCACCGAAGCAGCAAAGGCCACAGCCGTGGCCTCCCGGCTTTCGCCTTCGGGCAACGCGGAAAGCAGATGATTCCGAAAAGCCCGCTGATAGCGATGCGTCATCACCAGTTCGCGGTCACGGAGGGCCGGCACTCGATGGAGGAGTTCGTAACGCGCCAGGGAAGTTTCCCGACTACCCACGTGGTGGTTGAAGACAAGGAGAGCCGCGTCCACGACGGCACGGAACGGATCCGCCGTCGTTCCGGATAGGAACTCCTGGACCCGCGCGAGAATACGGTCGTGATCGGCGAAAACGATGTCCTCTTTGGAACCGAACTTGCGGAAAAACGTGCTCCGGCTGATCCCGGCGGCTTCGGCGAGGTCGTCCACGGACGTCGCGTCGTAGCCCTGCCGCACCAGCAGCTCGATTGCCGCGGACACGGCGGGGCCGGGATCCGGATTGGCGGGGTAGTTGACCATAGGCGTGAATCTAACACGGCGGCGTAACCGCACGGCCCCGAGCGCGGCTAGGCTTCTGCCATGGCATTGATAGCTCCCCGCGTGACGCCCGGCTTGACCGCGGACGACGCCCGGAACCTGGCGCGCTCCCTCCAAGACAGCAACGACATCACCGTCTTCGTCGACGGCACAGTCCACCGCCTTCCGGACGAGGCGAGGGACGCCGTCGTCGACCTCCTTGGCAGGCTCGGCCGGGGCGAAGCGGTGACCGTCAGCAGCGTCGAGGAAATGCTCACGACGTCGCGGGCGGCTGAGCTCGCGGGAATATCGCACACCTACCTGCGGAACATGACCGACCGTGGCGAAATCCCGGTCGAATACCGCGGCACGCATCGCCGCATCAGGCTCGCGGACATCATGGCGTGGCTGGAAACCCAGAAGAAGACCGCCACAGCAGAAGAGGAAAGCAACAGGTAGAAAGCTAGGCGAGGGGCGCCTTCCCGCGGACGAGGACGGCCGGCCGCTCACCTGCCGGGCGCCGTGGAACGGGGCGGTTCTTCGTGGGCGGGGTCGGGCGCGACGCCGCCCACGTCGCGGGACTCATCGCCGGGCGGAGCCGACAAAAACCGGTCACCCAGCCCGTTATCCAAATGTGACTTTGCATGCCGGCTGTTGTACCGTCGAGGGGCGACCCAGTCCCCACCGGGCCGCTTCCGGGTTGACGCCGAGCTCTGCCGCAACCCGGAATCCGCCAGACCCGCGGCAGAGACGGGGGACCCAGAGTCTCCGGGCCTATTTCTCCACAGGCCCTTGGGGTGAAGCCGCCAAGCGCGGCCGGACGGCCTCGTCCGAACCCGACAGCTAACCTCGAAGGCGTTGAGAGGCAATCACCATGTCCCCAACCATGGATCAGCCTCGCCGTGCCCAAGTGCCGAGCGAGAGCACCAAGCCAACCGGACGTCGTCGGGCCAAAGACGGCAGACCGCTCGTTGCGGCACCCGCTTCTGAACCTTTGAGTTCGACGCCGGAGCCCACCCCCGCGGCAACCCCGACGACGGCGGTGCCCACCACGCGTGCGGCCGCCCGCGCGGCCGAACGCGAGCGCGCTGCCCAAGCCAACGAAACCGCAGCGATTCCGACGGTAGCTCCTGCGACGATGGCTGCAGCGACCGCGGCTGCCGCAACAGCAGCCGCCTCGACTGCCGAGCCAGCCAAGACCGAGAGCGCAGCTACAACGGCACTCCCGGCGGCAGCCCGCGCCGGCGTCGGCCCGGCCTCGTTTACCGGCTCGTCATTCAGCCACGAACCGCACGCCGTCCTCAAGAAAGCTGCCAGCATCCGGACGATGAGCAACCGCATGGCAGTGGTTGCAGGCGCCGTAGGCATCTTGTTGACCGCCGGGTCCCTGGGCCAAGCCCTTGAGCTGCCCTTTTTCGGCCAGGAATCCCGCACGCAGGATGCTTCCAGTACGGACAGCCAGGGTTCCGCGCCGTCCGGCGCCCCTTCCACGACGGCGAGTGCTTCCCCCAGCGCCGCAGCATCACCTTCGGCATCTACCCCAAGCGCCAAGGCCGGCCAGACCACCGCGGACCCCGCCCAACATTCGCCGCAAGGACCCGCCCCAGCCCAACCGTCGGGCGTCCCGGGACCATCGATTTCGGTCCAGGTCCCGTCCGCGATCCCGTCGGCATTGCCCCCGAGCCTCGCGCCGGTGCCCGTTCCTTCCGTTCCGGTTCCGGCCCAGCCTGCCCCTGCGCCCAGCCCGGCTCCCGGCGGGCCGACCACCCCCGCCCCGACTCCAACGCAGACTGACACGCCGTCCCCCGCGCCAACAGGTTCTTGGAGGCCACGGACCCCGGCCAGTCCCAGTCCTGCTCCCACGCCGCAACCCACCCAATCAGGCGTTGATCTTGGGTCGATTTTGGATGCTGCAACCGGGGTCCTGCAATGAGGATGGGACAGCATCGAACACCTGCCGTCGAGTGGCATGGGCGATGCTGCGAAAGCAACCGTACGCAGATGCTTCAGTACCGCCCGGACCGCTGGCGCTGCAGCATTCAGTCGAGGCAGTTCAACAAGTAGGCCAGCGCGGCTTCGGGTCTAGCGGCGTCAAATCCGCGGACGGCCCGCCCAACGGCGCGCTTTGAGCGCTGCGTGGAGTTCGAGCCGGGTGGCACCATTCAGCGGATCGGCGCCGATGAGCTGGCGAACCCTCGCCAGCCGGTTGTAGATGCTGCTGCGGTGCAAGTGGAGCTTCGCGGCCACGTCCTGCACAGAGCCGTCGCTGTCGTAGAGCAGTTCGAGCACGGGCAGGAGCTCTCCGTTTCGATCGGCATCCTCGACCTCTTGGAAATGTGCCGAGCCCGAATCGTCCCAGCCACCGGGCGCCTGAAGCCGTTCGAACAATTGGTAGATACCGGCCGAACTGCTGTCCACCAGCTCGCCCAGCGGAGGGTCGACGGCGGCAGCCTGGGCCGCGAGCTTCGACTGCCGGTAGGCCCTGCCCAGCTGGCGGATGACTGAAAACGGCTCGCTGATGCCCAGAATGACGCGGTCCACTTTCCGGCCGGCGCGCTTGGCGAGTTCCAGCTGATAGTGGACCAGGACCTGGGCGTGTTCTGCCCGCCCGCCGGTTTCGCGGAACAACAGGACCGAGTGGGTCTCGGTGCCGGCGCTGAATAGCACGGAATCGACCCCGATAGTAGCCTGCAGCGCGGCGGAACGGTGCGTCAGGGTCGCCGCGATTGGATCCGAGACGCCTCCACTGTCCGCGGCGTCGAGGACGGTGACCAGCTGCCATGGTCCCTTGCCCTGGATTTCCTTCCATCCCGCCACGGCGGGCACCGCGTTGGACTCGCCCTGGCATGCGGCGAGGAATTCCTGCTCACGTCGACGCCGGAACTCCGACTCGGCCGTGTTGGAATCGAGCAGCAACCCGGCGAGGAGGTCCAACTCGTCCCGGACGCCCGGCAATTCGGCGAGTATCGCCGTCGCGGTCTGCTCGTCAAGATCCTGCTGGACCCAGAGGTACCCGACGCGGAATCCGCGCACCAGCAGCGGGACGCAGACGCGCCCCACCATCCCGAGGTCCGCATTGGCGGGCACGACGACGGGACGCACTGCGGTAGCGATGCCGTGCGAGAGCTGCCAGGCACTGACGTCCACCGGGACACGCTTGCTCAGGAGGAAGTTCACGCGCACCCGGTCGGCGTGGGACTGGTTGGAGCTGTAGGCGAGCAACACGCCGTCGAGGTCCTCCAGGGAGAGGCCGCGGCCCAACTTGAGTGCGACATCCTCGACGATTTTCTCCACGTCTTGTTGCATGGAGAAAACACTACTTTGCCGGACGAACATCAGGCGACACCTGACGCTCTCAATATCGACAAATGTCGATCCTCGAGCGGTAAAAACCCCGGAATTCCGGGGAAGCCCGCATCCGTGACGATCGCCTTTGCTGTCGCCTGGCTCACAGCGGATTTATTCTGGAATCACAGTCCCCCGCAGCGAAAAAGGCCGTCGAAGCCTTTCGAAGATGGAGCCCAAAATGATCATCGGTGTCCCCAAAGAGATCAAGAACAACGAATTCCGCGTTGCCATCACGGCCGCGGGCGTTCACGAATTCCGCACCCACGGCCACACCGTGCTGGTGGAACGGGGCGCAGGCCTGGGCTCCGGTATCACGGACGAGGAATACGCGGTTGCCGGCGCGGAGATCGTGGTTGAAGCCGACGACGTCTGGGCACGCGCCGACATGGTCATGAAGGTCAAGGAACCCATCAGCGCCGAGTACCACCGCTTCCGCAAGGGCCTGATCCTCTTCACCTACCTGCACCTGGCCGCAGAGCCCGAGCTGACCCAGGAACTCATCAACTCCGGCGTCACGGCCATCGCTTACGAAACCGTCCAGGACGGCCGCGCTCTGCCCTTGCTGGCACCGATGTCCGAGGTCGCCGGCCGCCTGTCGGTCGTCGTCGGCGCTTCCTCCCTCATGGCTCCAGCCGGTGGCAAGGGCGTGTTGCTGGGTGGCGTCCCGGGTGTCCGTCCGGCCAAGGTCGTTGTCCTCGGCGCCGGTGTTGCCGGTACCAATGCTGCCGCGATGGCTCTTGGCTTGGGCGCCGAGGTCACCATCCTCGACATCAACATCAACCGCCTCCGCGAACTGGATGCCCTCTACCAGGGCCGCCTGAAGACGGTCGCATCCAACGCGTACGAGATCGAGAAGTCAGTGGTTGACGCCGACCTCGTCATCGGTTCCGTGCTGATCCCGGGCGCCAAGGCCCCCAAGCTGGTCACCAACGAGCTGGTTTCCCGCATGAAGGCCGGCTCCGTGCTAGTGGACATCGCGGTGGACCAGGGCGGCTGCTTCGAGGACACGCACCCCACCACGCACCAGGAACCCACGTACAAGGTCCACAACACGATCTTCTACTGCGTCGCCAACATGCCCGGCGCCGTTCCGAACACCTCCACCTACGCCCTGACCAACGTCACCCTGCGCTACGCAGTGTCGCTGGCCAACCTCGGCGTCAGGGCCGCATTCGACCGCGACCCTGCCCTGGCCGCCGGCCTCAACATCGCGGGAGGCCACGTGGCTCACCACTCGGTTTCCGAGGCGCACAACCTGCCCCTCGTCGCCGACTGGCACAACCTGGTCTCGGCATAGTTTCTCTCCGCCTCGAGCCCGACGGCGGGGTGCGGCTTCCATGGGAAGCGGCACCCCGCCGTTGTAGTTTTTGTGGAGACGGACGAATATCGGCTTCATCCAAGCCTGGTTAGCCACAAGCGCGCCGGGCTGTTGGAACCATGGCCGGACCCAACGGTAGCGACCGAGACCGTATGGTTCCCCTTGCCTGACGGGACCGATAATGTGACCTACTGGGAAGGACGGAACGGACGGCTTGAGTCCGCTAGCCCAGGAGTTCGCAGCCATGGGTTGCCTCATCGACGTTCTTTCGCCCCATTTGACGCCGTTGTCCTGCGCTCCGGAAGATCAAGAAGGGATGCAGCTAACGTCGGTGGCACTTTCTTTGCCCTTCCCAAAAATTTTCAAAATTTTTTCGGTTCTTTCGCTTGGACGGATCTTTTCGGCCCAAAATGTCGTAGGTCCCTGAAATGCTTTGGTTATGGCCGGTATTCGGGGAACGCAGCTGATCGGATCGGGTGCGCCTTCGGGCGGTGCGGGTCCGGAGGCTGCCGTGCCGGGCGTCCGCGTGCACGAGCTGATCGGCGCCGTTGCTTCGCTTCGGCCAGGTTCCGACCGCGCCGAATTGATCAACCAGTTGCGTGCCCTGGAAGACTTGAAGTCCGCGGCAGCGGCCGCGCAGGCGAGGATCGCGGTGGCGTTCGATGCCGTCCAGCGCAGCGCCGACGCCGCGGCCGGTGTCCCGGCCGACGAACGCGGACGCGGCGTCGCAGCCCAGGTGGCTTTGGCCCGGCGGGAATCCCCCGCCAAAGGATCCCGGCTCCTCGGACTCGCGAAGGCGCTGGTCACCGAAATGCCGCGCACCCTCGCAGCCTTGAATACCGGGCAGTTGAACGAGTGGCGCGCCACCCTGCTCGTGAAGGAAACAGCCTGCCTGTCCGCCGAGGACCGCTGCGCCGTGGACGAGGAACTCGCCGCCGACACCGGCACCTTCGACGGCGCCGGAGACAAAGCCATCCTCGCGGCCGCCCGGGCCGCGGCCTACCGGCGGGACCCCCGCACCGTCACCCAACGCGCCAGCCACGCCGCCACCGAACGGCACGTCAGCCTCCGCCCGGCACCGGACACCATGACCTACCTGACCGCGCTGCTTCCCGTCGCCCAAGGAGTGGCCGTGCACGCTGCCCTGTCCCGGCACGCCGACACCCTCCGCAACGCCGGAGAGGACACCCGCACCCGGGGACAGATCATGGCCGACACCTTGGTCGAACGCACCACCGGCACCCCCGCAGGGATCAGCGGGGTCGAGGTCCAGCTCGTCATGACCGACCGCACCCTCTTCCAAAGCGACGCCGAACCAGCCCGGCTCCCCGGCTACGGCATCGTCCCCGCCGGCTGGGCACGGAAACTCCTCAACGACAGCAGCGGCCATGGAACGTCCGCTCCAGGTCAGACCGAGGACGGCCAAACAGGTCCCGGCCACAATCACGAATTGAAGGTCTGGCTCCGGCGCCTCTACACCGCACCCGCAACCGGGGAACTGGTCGGCGTCGACTCCCGCGCCCGGCTCTTCCCGCCCGGGCTGCGGCGCTTCATCCAGGCCCGCGACGACACCTGCCGCACCCCCTACTGCGACGCACCCATCAGACACATCGACCACATCATCCCCTGGCACCACGGCGGCACCACCAACCTGACCAACGGGGCAGGACTCTGCGAAGCCTGCAACCACACCAAAGAACTCAACGGCTGGACAGCAACAACCGGTATCGGGAAGCGGCATGTCCTCGACATCCGCACCCCCACCGGTCATACCTACCAATCAACAGCCCCGCCCCTGCCAGGAATCGGGATACAAGGCACAAACCCTCCGCATTCCGGACGCCACCGACGCCGGCTACGACACCAAGCAAAGGCACTGAAGTACGCCCACGTCACCGAACTAAACGCCCCTGAGCGGCTCAGGCGCGCGGGGAGTGTCTGAATAACGGTGGATTCAGGGTTGGCCTGACACGCCGGGCAGCGTGCCTGGCGGGGAGGACTGACTGTGAGCGAAACACTGGATCCCATGGCGACTGATGTGGATCAGCACGAGTTGGCGCAGCAGCTTCTGGCCCAGGCCAAGGAGCAGGGAATTGAGCTCGTCGGACCCGACGGGCTGTTGAACCGACTAACGAAAAACGTCCTTGAAACCGCCCTGGAGGCGGAGATGGAGGACCACCTGGGTTACGAGAAGCACGATGTAGCCGGGCGCGGGAGCGGAAATTCCCGCAACGGCACACGCACGAAGACGGTGCTGACGGAGATCGGGCCGGTAGAGATCGATGTGCCGAGGGACACCGGTTCGACGTTCGAGCCGCAGATCATCAAGAAACGGCAGCGGCGCCTGACCGGGGTGGACGAGATCGTGTTGTCGCTGAGCGCGAAGGGGCTCACGACCGGGGAAATCGCCGCCCACTTCGATGATGTCTACGGCGCGAGAGTTTCGAAGGACACGATCTCCCGGATCACTGAAAAGGTCATTGCCGAGATGGTCGAGTGGCAGAACCGGCCCCTGGACCGGGTCTACCCGGTGGTGTTCATTGACGCGATTCACGTCAAGATCCGCGACGGGCAGGTCACGAACCGCCCGGTCTATGTCGCGATCGGGGTGAGCACCGGCGGTGAGCGGGACATCCTGGGCCTGTGGGCAGGCGACGGCGGGGAAGGCGCCAAGTTCTGGCTCTCCGTGCTGACTGAGATCAAGAACCGGGGCGTAGAGGATGTCTGCATCAGCGTCTGCGACGGGCTCAAAGGCCTGCCCGAGGCCATCAACACCGTCTGGGAGCGGGCCGTGGTCCAGACCTGCATTGTCCATCTGATCCGCAACACCTTCCGCTTCGCGGCCCGGCAGTACCGGGACGAAGTGGCACGTGACCTGCGCCCGGTCTACACGGCACCGTCCGAGGCCGCAGCCAAGGAACGTTTCGTGGAGTTCTCCGCCAAATGGGGTCGGCAGTACCCGGCGATCACCCGGCTGTGGGAGAACACGTGGAGTGAATTCGTGCCGTTCCTGGACTATGACGTCGAAATCCGGCGGGTCATTTGCAGCACGAACGCGATCGAATCGCTCAACGCCCGCTACCGGCGCGCGGTCCGGGCCAGAGGTCACTTCCCGACGGAGCAGGCAGCCCTGAAGTGCCTTTACCTGGCAACCCGGGCACTGGACCCGGCCGGCAAAGGCAGGGCACGATGGGCCATGCGATGGAAGCCGGCCCTCAACGCCTTCGCCATCACCTTCGAAGGAAGAATCAACTAAATGCCAATCCCGAATCCACCGTTAAACGGACAGTCCCGGCGCGCGCGCCGCCGGCTACGGCTTGACCGGGTTGCCCGGGAGGATCTCGGAGGGAACGGGCTGAGGCAACGGCAGCGTCGGCGATGGGACCACCGGCGTCGGGATCGTGATGGGTCCGGAGCGGCCTTTGGCGACGTCTTGCAGTCCCTTGCGCGGATCCGAGTCGGACCCTGAAGCGATATGGCTGGGAGTCGCGCGTGGCGATGGATGCGTGTTGTTGCCTTGTACATCAGGGCTGGACGACTCCGGGGAAGGCGACGCAGGATTGCCCGCCCCCCGGGTAGGCACGGGACCTGGCTCCGGGCGCGTTCCCTGCTGTTGCGGAGCGTTCCCGCCCGATCCAGGGGTGAGCTGGGCGACGACCGACCCCACCACGGCGCCCAAGTGTTCAATCGTTCCTGGAATGCCGCCCTCGGACGCAGCCGCGGCGGTAGCCCCGGCGGCGAGGGAAGCCGCAACGGCAACGGCGGCGAAGGTCAAACGGCCCTTTTTGCGGCGACGAGCGGCCAGTTCATCTACAGGAGCAGCCGCGGCGCCGGAAGCCGTCTCTCCAGAGGTAACGGCCTCGGCCGCCCCGACATCGGAGACAGGCATGATCGCCACGCGGCCGGGAGCCATCAAGGCTTGCACAGCTGCCGATGGCTGCGGCCGGGTGCTCGCCAGGGCGCGCAGTTCCAGCAGCTCTGTCCGGATCTCGTATGCTTCGTCGAGCCCGGCTTCAGCGAGCAGGCGGTCAACGCCTTGCTCCCCGAAGGATGCGGATTTTTCGCTCATGATGTGCCATTCCTTAGTAGCGCACGTTCTCTTAGTGCACTCAATGCCCTGCGCTGCAACTGCTTCACGGCTCCTTGGGACTTGCCCATGATGGCCGCTGTTTCTTCCAACGACAGGTCGGCAACGACCCGTAGTGCAAGGACCTCCCGGTAGTCGGGGTTGAGGTCGGCCAGTAGCTCCGTCACTCCCAGGCCTTCCCCGTGCCCGAATGCCTGGTCCTCGGCCGAAGGCGCGCTTCGCGCATCCAGGTCGGCTTCATACGGGGCGGAATCAGGTGTGCGTTCACGCTTGCGGTAGTGATCCACCATTCGCGCGTGCGCTATGGAGAAGAGCAAGGTCCTGGCCCCCTGGAGTCCTCCTCGGAGGGAATCCAGTTTGGGATAGAGAGCCAGGAACACGTCCTGGGTAACTGCTTCCGGATCGTCTACGCCGCGGGCGCGCAGGTATCCAAATACCGGTCCGGAAAACTCGTTGTAGGCAGCCGTGAAGAGCAGTGCGGGATCTTCTTCATCCGCCTGCAAGTATTCATCAGCCAAAGGGTCAAGCACCCGCGACCCCTCCATCCCACGCAGCGGGGTCATCGTCCCTGGCCTGGGAAACGACCACCGCCACAGTCTGTTGCGTCGCGGGGCTCCTTGTCATTTAGCCAAGGAGCCCCGCCGTTCAAGCGTAGCCGCAGTGTTACGGGCTGACAGAATCGGACGGCACGTGCACCGGTGCGGTCGGAACGTGGGACGGCACAGCCGGGACGGCCGGTACAGCGGGGACGGCCGGTGCAGACGGAACTGCGGGAACAGCAGGCACAGCAGGCAATGCGGCGTTTCCATTTGCGTCGACCTTGGCGGAAGCGGATCCGTCAGCCTTCAAGCCGGCAGCCTTGCCTTCGCTCACCACAGTGGCGCAGTGTGCGTTGACGTTGGCCTCTCCGCCAGCTGCAACGACGAGTGACGAGTAGCCAGGCACCTTGGTGTCGGCCTTCAGGCCGCCGTTGAGGAGAGCGGTGCAAAGACCGAACGCGTCCGGCGAGGTGGCCTTGGCAGACGCAGCTGCTGCGGCAGCCTTGGACTTTGCGTCATCGACGGCGTCCGTGGCCTTGGACTTGGCGTCGGCAGCAGCGTCAGTGGCCTTGGACGTTGCCATCTGTGACGCGTCGGCCGTCTTGGACTCTGCGGAATCGGCTGCTTTTGACGCGGTCGGAGCCGGGGCTCCGAGCAGCTCGTGGGCGCTCTTCTGCATATCGTTGGGAAGCGCTCCATTGAAGGCTGCGACGCCGGTTCCGCCAACCGCTACAGCTCCGGCGGCAAGGACGCCGGCGGCGATTTTGCTGGTGGCAAGGACAGTGAACAAGGACATGAAACCCTCCGACAAACGTTTTGGGACTGCTCCGGCAGCGGTCGTGTCGCTACTGGATGATCAGTGCGGACGTTGCCCACACTCCCCTTACATCGCTGACGGTCCCGGCGAGGTTACGCCCGATTCAAAAAAACTTTCAGGCCAGTGTCCTGGCCTGCTCAATCAGCTTGAGTACCTCGACTGGGCCAGCCGGATCCACGGGGAGCGGCAAGGCGGAGGCGGCACCGCCGTCGGCGATCTTCTCCCCAAGGATCCGGTAGAACTCCTGGTAGGCGCCGCGCTCGGTGGGTACCGTGCTCCGCACGCCGTCGATTTCCAGGGTTCCGTAGTGGTGCGGATCGTCGACGCCGTAGGCGCCGTCCGTGGGCCGGCCGCCCGACACGATGAACGGTTCCTGCGGATCGATCCCGAACTTCACGAAGCCGCCCTTGCTGCCCAGGACGCGGAAGCGCGGAGCGTGAAGCTGGCTGTTGACGTTCATGGCGACGTGGCTGATCACGCCGGAAGCATGCTTGAGGACCAGGAAGACGTCGTCATCGGCTTTTTCCTGAGGCCTTCGGGCCAGGATTTCGGCATGGATGACTTCAGCAGGCCCGAACATCTGCACAGCCAGGTCCAGCAGGTGGGTTCCGAGGTCGAAGAGCAGCCCACCACCGTCGTCGGCTGTGGCACCAGCCTTCCACGCCTTGCTGATTTCGGGCGCCCAACGCTCCATCGAAGCTTCGCAGCGCATCACCTCGCCCAGCGTCCCGGCGTCGAGCAGCTTCTTCACGGTGAGGGCGTCGCCGTCCCAGCGGCGGTTTTGATAGACAGTAAGCACGCGGCCCAGCCGCGCGGCCAGCTCGATCAGCTCCTGCCCTTGCGTGCTGGTCACGGCAAACGGCTTGTCCACGACGACGTCGAGCCCGGCTTCCAGCGCGGCCTTCGCGAGCGGATGATGGGTCGCGGGCGGAGTGCCGAGCACCACGAGGTCCAGTTCGCCGGCGAGCGCCAAGACGTCCTCCGGGCCGTTCACGATCCTCGTGCCGGGATGCCGCTCCTGGGCTTTGGCCTGGCGGCCCGCGTCCGAAGTCGCGATCACCTCGAGCGAATACGCGGGATTGGCCGCGATGAACGGCGCGTGGAAGACGCTGCCGGAAAGGCCATAGCCGACGACGGCGGTGCGGATCGGTGTGAGGGTCATGCCGCTACGCTACCGGGCCAAGGTAGTCGGGCGAAGGTTATGTCAGCAGTCTTTCAGCAGGCGCGTGACGAGTTCCCGCCACGATGCCGCCAGTCGCTCCGCCGGGACTCCATGCGCGCGGAGGGCGTGGAGGATCCGCTCAGGATCGAGGGTGGCGCCGAGCGAAAGAGCCAGAAGCCAAGGATCGCGGTCCAGGCCCGCTTCCCTCAGCAGCATCTCGATGTGCCGGTGCCACAACACGACCGGCGGCGCGTCGTGCCGGTTTTGCGGGGAATGCTCGGCCGCGGCACGGGCCAGCTCTCCGTATTCTTCGACATACTTGATGCGCGCTTCGCCGAAGGCAATGAGGCGTTCACATGGGGGCGCTCCGGGGCCGAGCGGCGGTGGACCGAAGATGAACTCGCGCTGGAATTCCGCTTCGGCGTCGCTCAGGAGGGTCATCATGAGTCCCGCGCGGCTGCCGAAACGGCGGAAGACCGTTCCCTTCCCGACGTCGGCCCGGCACGCGAGCATGTCCATCGTGACGGCGTCCACTCCATGTTCGGCCACTAGGTCCCTGGCAGCTCGAAGGAGCCGTTCGCGGTTACGCGCGGCGTCACTGCGCTCCGGCTGTGTCCCGAAAGGCGAACCGGGCCGGATGGGGATGAGGCTCACAAAAACATTCTAGCCTTGGGAATATTAAGCGGACCGCAGTCCGTTTAGAATCTACGAAGGCAGCAAAAGCCTCCACAACCGAGCGCCTGCGGCACCGTCCGCGGCCAGACCCAAGGAGTTCCCATGTCCAAGAACACCGTTCTCGCCCTTGTTGGCAGCCTCCGCGCCGATTCCCATAACCGCAAGCTCGCCGAAGCCATCCAGCTCAACGCCCCCGAAAACGTCGAAGTACAGATCCACGGCTCCCTCGGCAACATCCCGTTCTACAATGAAGACATCGACGTCGAAGGCCAGGTTCCCGCCGAAGCCGCGGCCCTCCGCGCTGCGGCTGCCGAAGCTGACGCGATCCTCTTGGTCACGCCGGAACACAACGGCACCATGCCGGCATCGCTCAAGAACGCCATCGACTGGCTGTCCCGCCCGTTCGGCGCCGGTGCGCTGGCAGGCAAGCCCACCGCCGTCGTCGGCACCGCGTTCGGCCAGTTCGGCGGCGTCTGGGCGCAGGACGAGGCCCGCAAGGCAGCCGGCATCGCCGGCGCCAAGGTCCTCGAAGACGTCAAGCTTGCCGTTCCCGGCTCCATGATCCGCTTCGCTGAACTGCACCCGAAGGACGACGCCGAAGTTGTCGAGCAGATCAAGGCCATCTTCGAGCCGCTGACCGCCGTCCAGGAAGAAGTAGCAGCCTAGTCCTCCGGTATCCCAAGAATGCCCCCGTCCCGCCGTTGATGCGTGGGCGGGGGCATTCTTTGTCGATACGATGTCGGCATGGCCGATTACAACCGCCATGCCGAGGTCGACGCCTACCTTGAGGCCCTCCCGGATTGGCAACGCGACATTGCCGAGCAACTACGGGACCTCATCCATGAAGCCGAGCCCGGCATCGTCGAAACGATCAAGCGTCGCAGCCGGCCTTATTTCGTCCTCGACGGCAACGTTTGCGCGCTGCTGGCAGCCAAGGACCACGTCAACCTGTTCCTCTACGACGGCGCAATCGTCCCCGACCCGGACAACATCATCACCTCGGGACACGACAACAAGACCGCCCGGATGATCACCTTCCACCGGCACGAGCCGATTCCGCGCGCGCCCCTCATCACCATGCTGCGGCAGATCGCGGCGAACAACCGCGCAGGTGGCTGGAGAAAGATCAAGGGAACGGACTAGCCGGAACGGCTTCGCCACCAAAGCAAGAGCGTCACCGCGCCGCTACCATTCCGTGACGGAGCTGAGGCCGAACCGTCATGGGCGGAGCGGCCCATGCCTGGGCGGCCAGCCGTAACGTTGACTTACAGGCACCAGAGGTGATCAGGGCAGGAGCGGGGCTGTCATGGGGGTCAGGCGCGGCGCGAAAGGCACGACGACGGCGATCGCCGCGCTGTGCCTGTCGCTCGCGCTCTGCCTGGCTGGCTGCGCTTCCCCCGACGGCGGCACTCCGGTCGGGTCAGGCTCCGCGCAACCGGCCTCTCCCGGCTTCGCCCACGGGACGCAAAAACCGGTCATCGGCCCGGTTCCCGCCCCCCTCCCCGCCCCTCCCCCGTATTTCAACCCGCCACCCGCGGCGTCGCTGCCAACCAAGGCGAGCCCGCAGGAACCGGCAACAGGGCCGGTTCCCGCGCCCCTCCCAAGCGTCGGCGAATCGACCGGAACCACCGTGTTTTTCGTGGCTATCGGCGACGGCGGCAACCACGGTGCGCGGTTCGGCTGCGACGACAGCCTCGTGGCCATCCAAGTCACCTCCCCTTCCGGCAGCGACCCGCTCGCCGTGGCCATGGGGCAACTTCTGGCGCCCGACGACACCGCGTCCCGGGCAGGTTTGTACAACGCACTCTCGGGCACCGCGCTGCACTACGTTTCGGGCTACCTCGACGGCACCACCGCCGTCGTGAACCTGAGTGGGTCGCTTCGCCCCGAAGGCTTGTGCGAGCAAACGCGGATCGAAACCCAACTCGCGCAGACCGCAGTGGCGGCCACGGGAGCATCCCAGGCCGCCATCTACATTGACGGGAACACCCTCGCGGACGTCCTGAGTTTGCGCCCAGGCGGCCAATCACTCGAATAGCGCATCCATGTCGGCGTAGCTCCGGGTGCCGGCGAGGCCCGACCAGTTTCCGTCCCCAAGGACCTCCCGGGCAAGCCTCGAGACCTTCGCGTACGCGGCCCTGGCAGTGCTGCCGCCAATGCTGATTCGCCGCACACCGACGTCGTGCAATTCTCCGGGCGACGGCGAACCCAAGCCTGCCAGCGCATTGAGCGGCACGCTGATCCGCCGGGAAAGTTCGTGAAGAATATGGAGATCCGCCAGCCCGGGCACGAATATTCCGTCCGCCCCTGCTCGCTGATAGGCATCCGCGCGACGTAGCGTTTCCTCATATGCGCTATCCGGAAACTTTCCGGACCAATATGTGTCCGTGCGCGCGTTGATGAACAGCCCGACACCCGCATCCTCGGCGGTCTGCCTGATCAGCGCGATGCGCCTGGACTGTTCGGCGATCTCGCTCAGCGGTTCGTCCGCCGAGTCCGCGATATTGATCCCGACGGCGCCCGCGTCCAGCACCGCTCGAACCGTGGCCTGGAGTTCCTCGTCAGTACGCCCGTAGCCAGTCTCGATATCCGCGGTCACAGGCAAGCGGGTGGCCCGGGCGATTCGCGACAGCGCATCCATCGCGAGTTGCCGTGGAAGGTGGTCGCCGTCCCGGTACCCCAAGCTCCAGGAGACGGCCGAGCTGGAGGTGGCCACCGCCGCCGCTCCCGCTTCCTCAACCATCAGCGCAGATGCCGCATCCCACGCATTCACCAGCACCAACGGCGCATGTGGCACGGCGTGCAGCTCGTGGAAGCGGAGCGCCTTGGATTCGAGTTCGGGATGCGTCGTCATGGCTCTATTCCAGCCTTCCTGCGTCCGGACGTAAAGCGCTTCGCACCGGGAATCGCAAAATCGAGATGAAACATCCGTTGCTCATTTGGCAACTCCGGGGAGTATCCTTTCACTGTGACCCACGAAACATTGGATGCCGGGCCCGAGTTGCCCGCGGAAGCAATCGACGCAATAGAGCGAGCAGCAACTGCCGCCCACCGCCACGAGGATCTTTTCTCGGAGCGCGCCGCCAACATCAAGCAGTCCGCCGTGCGTGACGTCTTCGACATCTCAATGCGGCCGGGACTCGTGTCCCTCGCTGGCGGAAACCCCTATCTGCAGTCCCTCCCCCTCGAGAAGCTCGGCCAAACCGCCGCCCGCATCATTGCGGAAGACGGTATGACGGCGCTTCAGTATGGCGGCGGACAAGGCACCGAGGAACTACGCACGCAGATTTGCGAAATCATGGCCGCCGAGGGCATCTTGGACGCCCGGCCGGAGAACGTGATCATCACCGCCGGTTCCCAGTCGGCACAGGACGTGGCTACGAAGGTCTTCTGCAATCCGGGCGACGTCGTCCTCGTGGAAAACCCCACCTACGTGGGCGCGCTGAACACCTTCGAGGCGTACCAGGTCCAGGTTGAGACAGTGGACATGGACGACGACGGACTGGTTCCGGAACTCCTCGAAGCCAAGATCGCGGCCCTTCAGGCCCAGGGCAAAACCATCAAGTTCCTGTACACGATCCCCAACTTCAACAACCCCTCCGGCATCACGCTTGCTCCGGCGAGGCGTCAGCGCATCGTCGATATATGCCGCAATGCGAATATCCTGGTGCTCGAGGACAACCCCTACGGTCTCTTGCGCTTCGACGGCAAGCCGCTGGAGCCAATGCGGGCCGCGAATGAACACGACGTCATCTACATGGGCTCGTTCTCGAAGATCTTTGCCCCGGGACTGCGTATCGGATGGGCCTTGGTACCCGAGCACTTGCAGCGGCGTTTCTACCTGGCGTCGGAAGCCGTGACGTTGTGCCCTCCCACCCTGAACCAGATGATCATCTCGGCATATCTCCGCGACTACGACTGGCGCGGGCAGATTGACACCTATCGGGCCCTGTACGAGGAACGCTGCAATGCCCTGTTGGTGGCGCTGGAAGAGCACATGCCTTCCGGCCTTAGCTGGACCAGGCCCGAGGGTGGCTTCTTCGTCTGGGTGACCCTGCCCGATGGCGTGGACACGTATCCGCTGCTCAAGAAGGCGATCGAGGCAGGGGTCGTGTTCATCCCCGGCGCGGCGTTCACGCACTCCGACCAACCATCCAACAAACTGAGGTTGGCTTTCAGCGCAGTGCCACCGGAGTCCATCGCCGAAGGCGTCCGCCGATTGGCGCCGGTTTTGCAAGAAGCCATCGATGTCATCAGCAAAGGAGCAGATATATGAGCGGAATAGTCCTCGTCGGAGTCGACGGTAGCGCAACAGCAAGGCGGGCAGCCGATTCGGCAAAGAATTTGGCAACCGCACTGGGCGCGGAACTGCGCGTCATCACTGCTTTTGAAGGCGCCCACGTGGAGGTCGTCGAAAGCGGCGGCGACAAATGGATCCTCTCCGACGCCGACGCTGCGGAAAAGGTAGCCGCCAAGGTGGCTGCCGAACTCGCCTCCGACCAGCTGACCACCAGCTACGGAGCCGTCTTCGGCAAAGCCGGAGAGGCCCTCGTCAAGGAAGCAGAACGTGTGGGTGCCCAAGTGATCGTGGTAGGAAACCGCCGCATGCAGGGACTGGCCAGGGTCCTCGGCAGCGTTGCCAACACGGTGGCGCACAACGCGCCGTGCGACGTCTACATCGCCAAGACGGACGAACCGTAAGTCGTCAGGATCACGCGTTGTGGTGGGCGGTCTCACCCCGATTTAGGCCGGGCGGCTATGATGCCGCCGGTAAAATTGAAGTGGCCCCCAAGGGTGCGAGCCGCCCATCACAACAACCCGTAGGGGATCCCTTTTGCTTAGTCTGCAGCCGCGCCAACGCGTCGGACACGACATTCTGCTCGCGCGCCACGGCAACCACATCAGTTCCATGCGCTTCGACCGGACAAATGACCGCGTCGTGGCACTTCTCGACGACGGCTCGGTAGACAGTGCCCCGAACTTGATTTCCCCGCTGCTCCAGATGCCGGAGACCTTCCGCAGCATCCTTCGCTCCGACTGGAAATTGTTGTTTGTGGTCGCCTCCGCCATGCTCGCAGTCGGAGCCCTGGCCATGGTGTTGTCGTTTGGAATGATCGGCAGCATGAACGACCAGCAACTGCACGACCTCGCGCTCAGCTACACGTCCTACTAGCCAAGCCATCCGCGCAGGGCCCACCAAAGTCCCGCGATGACCACGCCGCCGAACAACGATCCGGCGATGACCTGGGCGGGAGTATGTGCCCGTAGGACGACGCGGGACCAGCCGACGGCCGGGACCAGAAGCAACAGCGGCAACCACGCCGGACCGAACATGAGAGCCGCAATCACTGCGGCCGCGGAAATTGCCGAGGCATGGCCGCTTATTTTCCACACGAGGCTGACGGCGGCCAACACAGCGATGCCGCCAATCAGTGCAAGGATCATCTCTGAGACGCTCGTTGGAGCGTTGATGAGATTGAGGACCAACAACCCCACAACCACGGACACGAGCGCAAGCATCAGCAAGGGCGCACGTTCCGTGCGATCGCTGACGTGGTGGTCGCTGAGTTTTCCGAGCCTCACCATGATCAAGACGTAGGCAAACGGCAGCACGCACACAAAGAACGCACCCAGGACGCCGAACCATATTGTCCCCGGGAAACCCGGTTGCACCGCAGGGCTGATAAGCAGCAGGACGGATACGACGGCGGGCGGCTGGAAGACTTCCGTCAGGGTCCGGGCAACCCGGCGCCGCTCTCCCATGATGCCGATCCGCCCGTCCTTGATACCGATTTGCTCAGTCAAGCAGCAGCGCCGGCTCTTCGAGGATTGACGCGACGTCAGCCATGAAACGGGCAGAGAGGTCCCCGTCCACAACCCTGTGATCGAACGAACCGCCGAGCGTTGTGATCCAGCGGGGGATGACCTCGCCGTCGAGCACCCAAGGCTTTTGCTTGATGGTGCCGAACGCGACGATTGCCACCTCACCGGGGTTGATGATGGGCGTTCCAGTGTCGATGCCCAGGGCGCCGATGTTCGTGATGGTCAGCGAGCCCCCCTGCATTTGCGAAGGCTGGGTCCTGCCCGCCCGTGCCGTGCTGGCTAGCTCATTGAGCGCGAGCGCCAGCTCCTTGAGGGAAAGGTCCTGGGCATCCTTGATGTTCGGAACCATGAGCCCGCGCGGGGTTGCCGCGGCAATGCCGAGGTTCATGTAGTGCTTGACGAGGATCTCTGCATTTCCGTTGCCGTCGGCATTGTCCACCCAGGTCGCGTTGACACTCGGATTGCGCGCCGCAGCCCAAATCACGGCCTTGGAGAGAATCAGCAGCGGGGATACCTTGATGCCTTCAAAGTCCCTGGAGGCTTTGAGCCGCTTGACGAATTCCATCGTGCGGCTGGCATCGACGTCAACGAAGATGCTCACGTGCGGTGCCGTGAAGGCCGACTCGACCATGGCCTTGGCGGTGGCCTTGCGGACGCCCTTGACGGGAATCCGTTCCACCCGCTGATCCTGCGGCTTCTTGGATGCACCCCAGAACTTGTCCGCTTGGTCCACCTCGGCATCGCGCTGCGACTGGTAGCTGACCAAGTCCTCGCGGGTCACCTCGCCACGGGCTCCCGTGGGAACGACGTCGGCCAGGTCAATCCCCAGGTCGCGGGCGATCTTGCGCACTGGAGGCTTGGCCAACACCCGGTTGACGATGCCGCTGACCGTGGCGCCGAGGCCGGCGAGACCCGGTGTCTGGTTTGCCGGAGCAGTGGGTTCGACTGCGGGCTCAACGGCGACACGTTCGACGGCGGCGGGTGCCGTGTTCGCCGCGGCCGCAGGGACGGCGGTAGCGCCTTCCGGGCGCTTGCGCGGGCGGCGCTTGACGGCGTCGGCCTTCGGACCGGAGCCAACCAGCGGACCGCCAGCGGGACCGCCGTCGGACGTTCCGGCGTCGGACGTTCCTGCGTCGGCGGGCAACTTGCCGTACATCGAGGCTTCGAAGACCTGTTCCGCCGCAGGCGCGGCGGTTGGGGCCGGTACGGCCGCGCTAGGAGCCGCAGGCTGTTCGGCGAGCGGCGCAGCAAGGGCTGACGTGGACGCTGTCTCGCCCGGCGCATTGTCCGAAATGCCGATAATCGCCGTTCCCACTTCAACCGTGATGCCTTCGGCAACGAGCAATTCCGCCACGGTGCCGGCATACGGGGACGGCAATTCCACGAGGGACTTGGCCGTCTCGATCTCGCAGATGACGTCGTTGATGGCAACGGTGTCGCCGGGCTTGACCTTCCAGGAGACGATTTCTGCCTCGGTCAGGCCTTCGCCGACATCCGGCAGGTTGAATTTCTTAACAGTCACTTAGGTCCTCGATCTCGGCTGGCCCGTCCGCGTTGGGGCGGGTGCAATCAGGGGCGGCTAGTAGGCCAGGGAACGGTCCAGGGCTTCGAGGATCTTGTCGATGTCCGGCAAGTAGTCCTCTTCCACCTTCGCCACGGGATACGGCATGTGGAAACCGCCCACGCGGATCACCGGAGCCTCCAGGTGCAGGAAGGCGCGCTCACTGATCCTCGCGGCGATCTCGCCACCGATTCCCCCGAACGTCGGGGCTTCGTGCGCGACGATCAGACGGCCGGTCTTCTTGACCGAAGCGGTGACGGTGTCGAAGTCGATGGGGGAAATTGAGCGTAGGTCGATCACCTCGATGCTGCGCCCGTCCTCTTCCGCGGCCGCCGCGGCGGCCAGCGCCACCGGTACCAGCGGCCCGTAAGCAACGATCGTTGCGTCGGAACCTTCGCGGAGGACGTGCGCCTTGAACGGGTCCGACGCCGGTCCCGGGTTTTCGGTGTCCACCTCGCCCTTGAGCCAGTAGCGGCGCTTGGGCTCGAAGAAGATGACCGGGTCCGTGCAATCAACGGCCTGCTGGATCATCCAGAAGGCGTCGTGGGCATTGGACGGAGTGATGATGCGGAGGCCGGCAGTGTGGGCGAACAGCGCTTCCGGCGATTCCGAGTGATGCTCGATCGAGCCGATCCCGCCACCGTAGGGAATGCGGATGACCACGGGAACAGTCAGCTTGCCGCCGCTGCGCGAGTGCATCTTGGCCAGTTGCGTGGTGATCTGGTTGAAGCCCGGGAACACAAAGCCATCGAACTGGATTTCGCAAACGGGACGGTAGCCGCGCAAGGCCAGGCCGATGGCCGTGCCGACGATGCCGGACTCGGCGAGCGGAGTATCCACAACCCGGTCCGCGCCGAACTCCTTGATCAGTCCGTCGGTCACGCGATAGACGCCACCCAGCGGCCCGATGTCTTCGCCCATGAGCAAGGACTTCGGGTTATTGGTGAGCGACGCGCGCAGGCCTTCATTGATGGCCTTGGCAATGGTCATGGTGGTCATCAGTTGCCCGCCCCTTCTTCCTCGTCGCCTTCGAATCCGGCGGAGTATTCCTCGAACCAAGCAAGTTCCTCGGCTACCAGGGGGTGCGGCTCGGCATAGACCCCGGCGAATGACTCGCGGAAGTGGGGGCCCTGGAGATTTTGGGTGGTGCTACGGACATGAGCAGCGAGTTCATCGCCGTCAGCCCTGACTTGCTCAAAGAAAGCTTCGTCGGCCAGGCCCTCGTTGCGAAGGTATTTCTCCAGGCGATCCAAAGGATCCTTGCCCCGCCAGGCGGTTTCTTCGGCGGATTCGCGGTACTTCGTGGGGTCGTCCGCCGTGGTGTGCGCGCCAACACGGTACGTATAGGCCTCAATGAGCACCGGACCGCGGCCTTCGCGGGCGTGTTCAAGCGCCCACTCCGTGACTGCGTGGACTGCGATGACGTCGTTGCCGTCCACTCGGATGCCCGGGAAGCCGTATCCCTTGGCCCGGTTGAACAGGGGGACCTTTGTCTGGACCTCGGTGGGGACTGAGATGGCCCAGTGGTTGTTCTGGCAGAAGAACACCACGGGAGCGTTGTAGGACGCCGCGAAGACCATGGATTCATGGACGTCGCCCTCGGAACTGGCGCCGTCGCCGAAGTAGGCCACAACGGCAGCCTTCGGCTCGTTGGAACCATTGGCTTCCGCGAGTTTCTGGTCGCGCTGGATTCCCATGGCGTACCCAACGGAATGCAGGGTCTGCGCCGCAAGCACGAGGGTATAGAGGTGGAAGTTGTTCTCGGTGGGATCCCAGCCACCATTCGAAATTCCGCGGAACAGCTTCAGGAGCTCCGCCAGATCCACATCCCGGGTCAGTGCAACGCCATGTTCCCGGTAGGTGGGGAAGATGTAGTCCTGCCGCTGAGTGGCGCGTCCGGATCCGATCTGGGCGGCTTCCTGGCCCGTCAGGGGAACCCAAAGGGCCAACTCACCTTGACGCTGGAGGGCCGTGGCCTCCTGGTCGAAGCGGCGCACCTTGGCCATGTCGGCGTAGAAGCCCCGGAGTTGCTCAGGATCAAGGCGCTTGGCGTAGTCCGAGAAGACCGGATCCGTACCTAGCTTGCCGTCCGGCCCGAGCAGCTGGATCATCTCGGCAGCGGGATCGCTTGAAGCGCCTCCCACGGGAGACTGCCGATCGAGTCCCGTTCCGTTGATCCCGGGGGTGGGCAATTGAGTTGCGCCCATTCCGTCTCCTTGCCTGCCGCAGCCCGATGCTGAGCAATATTCGCTGATATATGCCGATTCCGGAATGCATTCCGGAATCGGCATATCTTGGCTTTCGTCCCTTACTTTATCCGCAGTAAGGGACGCAGGGGCATTTGTTAACCGCTAGGAAGGCTGCGGCGCTTTTGTATAGGACGCACAGAGTTCCAGGAATCGGGTATTGGCCTCGACTTCTCCGATGCTGACCCGGACGCCCTCGTTGCCGAAGGCCCGCACGGACAATGCCCGTTCGCCTGCCAGTCCGGCAAATTCGGCACTATTCTCTCCAAGGTTCAGCCACACGAAGTTCCCTTGAGCCTCGGGCACGAACCATCCCAGCTCCCGGAGTCCTGCGGTCACCCGGTCCCGCTCATCGACCAGGCTTTGTACCCTTTCAACAACTTGGTCGAAATACTCCAACGAAGTAATGGCGGCGCGTTCGGCGATCTGCGAGACGGCAAACGGCGTTGCCGTGACGCGCAGGTACTGGGTGAGATCCGGGCCGGAAATGCTGTAGCCAACGCGCAGCCCCGCAAGGCCATGCGCCTTGGAGAAGGTGCGGAGGACCACGACGTTGGGGTACTTGCGGTACAGCTTGATGCCGTCCACGGCGTTCTCGTTCCGGACGAACTCCTGATATGCCTCGTCGATGACAACCACGACGCCCTCCGGCACTGACTGGATGAACCGTTCGGTTTCCTCGGCGGTGAGGATGGGACCCGTGGGGTTGTTCGGCGTGCAGAGCAAAATCACCTTGGTACGGACGGTGACAGCGGCCGCCATGGCCTCGAGGTCGTGGCGGCCGTCGGAAAGCAATGGAATCTGGACGCTCTCAGCCCCTGCCAGCCCTACGCTGATCGGGTAGGCCTCGAACGAGCGCCACGCATAGATGACCTCATCTGATTTGCCGTCGTGGTTCTGCCCGGCAAAGGTGGAAAGGATCTGGTTCAGGGCTCCGAGGCTTCCGGCACCTGTGACGACGTCGTCAGCGGGGACACCCAGGAAGTCGGCGAGCGCCGTGCGCAGCTTGGTGGACAGCGGGTCCGGGTATCGGTTGATGTCCGACTGGTCAGCAATCGCCTCGAGCACAGCGGGAATCGGGGGTAGCGGGTTTTCATTGGATGACAGTTTGTAACTGGTCAGGCCATCGATCGCTACGGGAGGCTTGCCTGCAGCATATTTGGGGAGCCTGTCCACAACCGGGCGGGGACGCACGCCCTCCGGTGCGTTGTCAGAAGAATTCATGGCACCAGCCTACTTGCAGGCCTCCGGGCCATGCTGGGAAGCTCTCCGGCCGGCGCATGCGAAGGCCGGCGCATGTGAAAGCATGGGCGTATGGGTTCATTCATTGTGCGTGTCCTGATCAACGGGCTGGCCCTCTGGGTTGCCAGCTGGATTCTGCCCGGGTTCAATATCTCGACCTCTGCAACTACCAACGCCGTAAGCAACGCGGGGGTCACCCAGGGCGGCGACACCGTGGGCGTGGTACTTGCCTATCTCTTCATAGGGCTCATTTTCGGGATCGTCAATGCCTTGGTCCGGCCTTTGGTCCGGCTGCTCTCCCTCCCGATCACTACCCTCACCCTCGGGCTCTTCACGATTGTCATCAACGCGGCCATGCTGTCCCTGACGGCGTGGCTCAGCAGCTACACGCCGGTACACCTGACCATCGACCGTTTCTTCTGGACAGCGGTTCTCGCCGCGATCATCATCAGCCTGATCTCCATGGTGGCCAGTTGGATTCCGGGCGGTAGCAGGCGGTAAGGCGCCCGAGGCGAGCAAGCACGGCCACTTCCTCATCGCCCTCCCCGCGGGGCCGTCGTCGCTTCGCGGCTCAGCTTGAACCGGCTCACCTTGGCCACTCCGCCAACGCCAAGTATCCCGCCCAGAGTGGCGGTGGAGGCCGCGAGTGACGGATCGGAACTGAGCTGCACCTGTTTTGCCCCTTCCTCGTAGCGTGAGAGCTTGTGCGCCGGGCCGATACCCTGGTCTTCGCCGGGTGCCAGGCTCACCGGATTGGTCATGGTCACCGTGACCCGGTCTTTGGTATCCGGATTCGCTTTGCCGTCCGCCCCGGGAACCCAATCCTGTTGGTGCTCGAGGTGCAGGCTCCCGATCCCGGCCTGAGGGGTGATCCCGCCAACGGGTGATCCGGCGGTCACCACGAACTTGAGGTCAAACTCGGCGAGGAAGGCTTTGTCCTGACTCAGGTTCATGGCATGGATTCCGCCTTGGCTGTGGCCCACTGCCACCACCGTTTCGCCGGCTGCGGCTCCTGCCTCGAGCAAGGCCTGGCGGATGGCCTTGCTGGTTTCCGCCGAGTTGTAGCCGAGCGCTTCTGCGATCCCGGCCTCGTCCAATGGATTGTTGCCTCCGGGCGGATTGCCCGGCTGGGTGCCCGGAATCAAGACCACCCATGCCTTGCCTTCGCCCTTATCTATCCGCACCACTTCTATTTCGCCTTCTGAAGTGGCACTGACGTGATCCAGTTCCCGGAGCATTCCTGCTGCGGACAGGTCCACGCTCTTGGTGGTGGTCTCTGTCTGGCTGACTGAAATGGGACGAGGCCTGAGGAAAGACAATGCGGGGGCCGCCGCGATTGCCCTCAAGACGGCGCCGACATCAGTGGGCCCGACGATCGCCCCTGCAAGGTTGGCCGCTGCCGGGGGTAGCCCCATCATCTGCTCCAATATCCGGCTCAGATCGCGGACAGCTCCTTCTGTTGCGTCCCTCAGGCCAAGGTCCAAGGCATTTAGGCCGGTCCCGAGGATCGGCACCCCCATGCCCATTCGCAGCCTGATCGCAGCGTGTGATTCAGCAAACCCGTATTCACGGTGGCTTGCCCTGACACCTTTGCCGATCCGCTGAAGCTGTTCGCGGACCCGCCCAATCTCCCGGCCACTCTCCCCGACCGCGATGATTGCGCTGCTCCCGCTCGCGTACGACGATTCCTGGTGTGGGAAGAGGGCCACTTTGACCGCTTCAGCTTCCACTTCAATCGCCTGCAGTTGGAGCACGAGCCCGTCCAGCGCGGCTGCGCCGGCGAGCAGCTCTTCAAATTGGAAGCGGATTCCGCCCACTCCGCCGCGTATCCGCAAGCTGCCATCCGGCTCGGGTGTTCGAGGCTGGGGAGTTCCGCCCGCGCCGACGGGAGCAACCTCGGCCATCAGAGGCCCGGCTGGAGTTTCGACGCCACATTCCGGGAATGGCGGAGGGTCACCGCAGCGGCCTCGCGCAAGGCGTCACGCCCCCTTCGAAGGGATGCGGCCTGTAATGCCAGCGTGGTCCGATAGGCGCGGCCGGCCGGCGACTCCCATTGCTCGAGTTGCAACTGAGCCAGCCTTGCAAGGGCTGCGTCGGCTTGGTCCGCGCAAACGCTCATCCGCCATCCGAGCTTCTGGATTTCCGCGCCTCGTGAAATACATTGCGGCGAATCCAGATCCGTTCCCCCGGCCGCCATAAGAATGCCGCTCAAGATGTTGCCCTCCTCTGTGTCCATTGATGTTGTGGCATTGACGCTACGTTGCGCTCCGGTGGCACGGAACCGATGTTGTCGGCTATGTGGATAACCTGCCGGAAACGCCGGGGTGAAGGGGAAGTCAAAGTGTTTTGCACATAGAGAAGTCCGGCTTAATGGCGTGAGCCGAGTTCATGAAAGAATTGCCTCATGCCTGAAACCGTCGCCGCCGCTGTTACCCGTACGCCCTCTGGACGCGTTGCTCTCGCCGCGTCGCCGGAGCCGATCGCACTGGGCCCCCTGGACGGCCGGTACCAGTCCGCCGTCGCTCCCTTGGTCGACTACTTGTCCGAGGCCGCGCTCAACCGCGACCGCGTGGCCGTCGAGGTCGAGTGGCTCATCCACTTGACCAGCAACAACGTACTTCCAGGCGCCGGTCCCTTGACCGCCGAACAGCAGGAGAAGCTGCGCGCCATCGTCACCGAGTTCGATGCCGCTTCGGTCACGGAACTCGCTGACATCGAAGCCGTCACGGTCCACGACGTCAAGGCCGTTGAGTACTACATCGGTCGCCGCCTCCCCGCGATCGGCATCGAGAACCTCACCGCGATGGTGCACTTCGGCTGCACGTCGGAAGACATCAACAACCTTTCATACGCCTTGGGCGTCAAGGGTGCCGTAGAAGATGTCTGGCTCCCTGCCGCAAGGGCCTTGGTGAAGCAGATCGAAGCGATGGCCGAGGAGAACCGCGCCGTCCCGATGCTTTCCCGCACGCACGGCCAGCCGGCAACTCCCACCACCCTCGGCAAGGAATTGGCAGTCATCACGCACCGCCTGAGCCGCCAGCTGGACCGCGTTTCCAAGACCCAGTACTTGGGCAAGATCAACGGCGCTACCGGCACGTATGCCGCACACGTCGCTTCCGTTCCCGGCGCCGATTGGCAGGCCGTATCCCGTTCCTTCGTCGAAGGCCTCGGACTCACGTGGAACCCGCTGACCACCCAGATCGAAAGCCACGACTGGCAGGCCGAACTCTACGCGGACGTCGCCCGCTTCAACCGCATCCTGCACAACGTCTGCACGGACATCTGGAGCTACATCTCCATTGGCTACTTCCGCCAGATCCCTGTCGCCGGCGCCACCGGTTCCTCTACCATGCCGCACAAGGTCAACCCGATCCGCTTCGAAAACGCCGAGGCCAACCTGGAGATTTCCAACGGACTGCTGGACACGCTGGGCGCCACGCTGGTCACCTCCCGTTGGCAGCGGGACCTCACCGACTCTTCCTCGCAGCGCAACATCGGCGTCGCATTCGGGCACTCGCTCCTTGCAATCTCGAATGTCGCCAAGGGGCTGAAGGCCCTTGACGTCGCCGAGGAGGTATTGGCAGCCGATCTCGACACCAATTGGGAAGTCCTGGGCGAAGCGATCCAGATGGTCATGCGCGCCGAAGCCATCGCCGGCGTCGAAGGCATGGAGAACCCGTACGAGCGGCTCAAGGATCTCACCCGCGGCCAGCGCGTCGATGCCGTCCGCATGCAGGAATTCGTCTCGGGACTGGGCCTGTCTCCCGATGCCGAGGCACGCCTCCTGGCACTTACTCCAGGCAAGTACACCGGCATCGCGGATCAGTTGGTGGACCACCTGAAGTAGAGGCAACATGGACCCTGCGTTTCCGAATCGATGTAAGGAACTGTGTCAGCATGAGGCTCTTGCTTATCCGTCACGGGCAAACCCCCGGAAACGTCCTGGGCCAGTTGGACACGGCGTTTCCCGGTCCGGGACTGACTGATCTCGGCGAACGTCAGGCCGCCGCGCTCCCCGCGTCACTTGCGAACGAGGACATCACGGCCATCTATGCATCCACGCTGGTCCGCACCCAGCTGACGGCCGCCCCGCTCGCAAAAGCCCTCGGGCTCGAGGCCACCGTACTGCACGGCCTGCAGGAGATTGAGGCCGGGGCTTTGGAGAAGCTCACCGACCACGAATCGCACCACCGGTACATGAGCACTGTTTTCGCCTGGACCGACGGTGAACTGGATGTCCGCATGCCGGGAGCCGGTGACGGACACGAGTTCTTCGCCCGCTACGACGCCGCCATTGCCAAGGTGGCAGCGGCAGGCGACCAGACCGCCGTCGTGGTCAGCCATGGTGCCGCGATCCGCTGCTGGGCAGGCCGCCGTGCCGCGGATGTCGGCCGCGAGTTCGCCGCCACCCACCAGCTGCAGAACACCGGAATCGTGGTGCTCGAGGGCGACCCGGAGACCGGCTGGCGCCTGCTGCACTGGGATCAAAGCCCGGTCGGCGGGCTTGCCTTTGCCGACCAGACGGTCGAGGACCCGACCGGCGACGCCGTCGAATGACGGCTGCCTAGGGCCGACCCCAACACCGGGTATTTCTCCGGACGCTTACGCGGAGGAAACACCACGGTAACCCCCGCTTCTTAGGCTTGATTTGCATAACCCCCTCCGGCGAAAGAGGTTCCGATGCAGACCAATCCGCGGCTCAACATCAGACAGGTCACGTGGGCCAATCCGGTGGGTGCAGATCTCCGCGCGGCGCAACAAGCGGAATTGGACGCACGTTTCGGCAATTCAGACCACGAGCCCGGGCCCGCGCCGTCGGAAGCTGACACGGCGGTCTTCGTCGTCGCGTACGAAAAGTGCTCGGGCCAGCCTTTGGGCTGCGGAGGGCTCCGGATTCTGGACGCCGAAACCGCGGAAATCAAGCGGCTATACGTCGTCCCGTACGCCCGGGGCTCAGGAGTGGCCAGTTCCATCCTCGCTGCGCTTGAGGCGCAGGCACATGCCCACGGTTTCAGCGTGATCACTGCGGAAGCCGGGTCGGCCCAATCGGACGGTCGCAGCTTCTACGAGAGCGCCGGCTTCTCGGCCATACCCAATTTCGGGCCCTACATTGGTGTCAGCCACTCGCAGTGCTACGCCAAGCCGATCGATTCGCACAGCGCATCGCACACGGCGATGGCCTAGCGGACAGGCCCGCACCGGGCCGCCCTCTGGATGCAACCGTCACCGGATCAATCCAGGCTGCGTCCGCCCTGTCCCAGGTGAGCTCGATTCATGGCTTCGATTTCTTCATCGCTCAGGTCGTCGAAGCTCTTGGCCTCGTGTTTGTCGCTCCGGGAGAACCGGACGAACATCAGGATGATGAGGGGCAGATCCACGGTCTCAGCCAGGAACCACATCAAGTCTCCGGCGAGTTGCTGGTCGCGCAACGGTGAGGGGAACCAGGCTGGCTGATTGCCCAAAACCGACGTGGCGCCGTCGAGGATTCCCGGACTGAGCCGCATCAGGACCCCGGGCACTGCGTCGGCGAGCAGCTCAATGAATACAAAAATGAATTCGACCACAATGAGCGATCCGGTGCGTCCTGCGCCGTCTTCCATGATCGGCACGGTCATGAGGAGTCCCATGACGGGCACCAGCAGGGTCAGGATGACGTCGGCGGCGGGGTTGGTCCGGAGCACGTAGAAGAACGGGGTCAGGAAAAGCGTGAACATGGCGAGGCCCAGAAGCGCCGCCACGAGCGTGTTGCTGAGCATGCGGACAAGCCGGTGCCGCAGGACGGCTTCCAGCCTTGCCGCCCCCACGGGGCCAAGGGTCTGCCGTGCAAGTGTTAGCGGCTTGCCCAGGCCGATCAACAGCGGAACCACAAAGAGATAGGACGTCACTTTGAGGGTGAAGGCCCACCGCAGATCGTGGCTGTAGGTTCCCGGGAATCCGAAGCTCAGTGCCGCGAAACTGCCCAGGCCGAGGACGAAGAAGGCAAACGAGTTCCACAGGGGCCAGCGGATATCCCGGCGCTTGGCGCCCATCAGGCCCTTTAAATACAGGGCGACCGCGGCTACAAGAATGACCAGGGCGGGCCAGTTCATTGACCACGCGCCCAGCACGGCATCCAGCGGTGGCATGGTCAGCGGCCCCTGCCGGAAGGCGGGGCGCTCAGCCCGGCGCTACGGTGGGTTTTGTCGATCTTCATGGTGTTCCTCCAGCGCATTCCCGGTGTGCCGCATGGTGCGCGAATCGGCGTTTCGTGTTGTGCCCTGAACCGGGTGCACCGTATCCATGTTACGGAGTCCCGCCCAGCATGGCACGCCGCAGGAGACGCGGGCGCCTGGCCTCCGCTAATCTCGCATTATGGAAAAGGCTGACATCACGTTCCGGACCCGCAAGTGGATACGTCCGGAGGACCTCAACGCCAACGGCACGCTGTTCGGTGGAAGCCTGTTGAAATGGATCGACGAGGAAGCGGCAATCTACGCCATCCTCCAACTTGGAAACGGTCGGGCCGTCACCAAGTACATCTCCGAAATCAACTTCGTCAGCTCGGCCGTCCAAGGCGATCTGGTGGAAATGGGCCTCACGGCTGTCCGTTTCGGCCGGACGTCACTGACCATGCGTGCGGAAGTGCGCAACATGATCACCCGCGACAGCATCCTGACCATCGAGGAGATCGTGTTCGTCAACCTCGGGCACGACGGCCGGCCGGAACCGCACGGCTACACGGAAATCACCTACGACCGCGACCGCATCCCCACGCACCACTTGACGCAAGCGCTCCAAGAGGACTGAGCTGGCGGCCGCGAGATTCGCGGCCGCCAGCTTGTTGCGGTCAGCGCCTGTCGAAGGTGAGGCCACCCGGGACCTGGAACGTCGGCATGAGTTCCAGCATGCCCACATTGACGTGGCGCGGGGTTTCGATGGCGTAGTCGAGCGCGTTGACGATGTCGTCAGTGGTCAGCGACTCGTAGCCCTCGTAGTACGTCTTCCATGCTTCTTCCATGGCTTCGGGCGTGCCGCCCATGTTCCGGCCGAAGATCTCGGTTTCCACCCGGCCCGGGCAGATCTCCGTCACGCGGATGCGCTTGCCGACGGTGTCGTTCCGGAGCTGGCGGGAGATCTGGTGCACGGCGGCCTTCGTGGCGTGGTACACCGTGTGGCCGTAGAAGTTGTAGACGCCTGCGATCGAGCTGATGTTGATGATGTGGCCAAGGTCGCGCTCCACCATGCCCGGCAGGACCAGCCGCGTGAGCTGGAGCAGGCCTCGAAGGTTGACGTCAATGAGCTCGTCGATGTCCTGTTCGGACGAGTCCAGGAGGTTGCCGGGCCGGGAAACTCCGGCGCAGTTGACCAGGACATCGACCTTCAGCTCGCTCACGACGGCGGTCAGGGCCGCCGTGTCGGTCAGGTCCACAACGTGCGGGATGGCACCCGTACGATCGGCGAGTTCGCTGAGGCGTTCCTCGTTGCGGGCAACTGCGTGAACAGTCAGGCCCCTCTTGGCCAGCCGCTCGGTGATCGCGGCACCCATACCGGTTGACGCTCCGGTGACGAGGGCGGTGTTGTAGTCGGAAAAAGACATCTGTTCTCCAAAAGGTGGGACTGGAAGGCACAAGCTGTGCCCGGAGGTCAGCGGCGACTAAGCGTCGCGCAGGGGTTCGTGTGCCCGGTCCTTGACCGTGCTCACGGCTGCAAGCGTGCCGAGGGCCGTGATGACCGCGTAGAAGGCCGGCATGTAGATGTTGCCAGTGCTGCTGATAAGCCAGGTCATCAGCAACGGAGCAGTTCCACCGAAGAGCGCGGAGGAAATGTTGTAGCCGAGGCCGTAGGCGGAGTACCGAACCCGGGTGGGGAACAGCTCAACGATCAGGATGTGGATGACGGCCGTGTGGCCCGCGAAGACGATGGCCATGATGGAGGCACCAAGGATGGCCAGGCCCATGTTGCCCGTTGCGATGAGGGCGTAGGACGGGATGCCCAGGATGGTCATGGCGATGGCGGAGCCGGCGATGACCTTCTTGCGGCCGATGCGGTCGGAGAGGGCGCCCATGAAAGGAATGGCGATGCAGATGACAACCAGGCTGCAGGCGGTGATGAACAGCGCCTCGCCGATGGTGAAGTTGAGCTGCTTGCCCTTGAGGAACGTGGGCATGTAAGAGAACAGGACGTAGTAGCCGGAGCCGTTCATGAGCGGGATGAAGAGGGCCAGAACCATGGCCCGGCGGTGCTCAGCGGACTGGAAGGCTTCCTTGAGCGGGTTCTTGGACAGGCCGCCCTCTTCCTTGAGCTTTGTGAAGTTGGGGGTGTCCGCGATGGCCTTGCGGATGTACCAACCGATGATGCCCATGGGAATGGCGACCAGGAACGGAATGCGCCATGCGAAGGAGCCGAAGCCACCGCCGTCGATCGCCGACTGGGTGAGCCAAGGAGACATGGAGAACGCCACGAGGGTGCCGGTGAGCAGTGCTGCGAACGACGCGATCTGTGCGTAGGAGGTGATGATGCCGCGCTTGCCTTCGGGGGCGTGTTCAGCGAGGAAGGTCATGGCGCCGGCGGCCTCGCCACCGACTGAGAAGCCTTGCAGGAGCCGCAGCAGGACCAGCAGGATGGGAGCTGCGATGCCGATGGCCGCGTAGGTGGGCAGGATTCCGATACCTGCGGTGGCGACGCTGATCAGCAGAATGACGAAGACCAGTAGCTTTTGCCGGCCGATCCGGTCACCCAAGTAGCCACAAACAACTGCGCCAAGGGGCCGGACGAAGAACGAGACTGCGTAGCCGGCGAACACGAACAACAGGGCGTTGTCCGGGTTGCCCGGGGCAAGGAACACCAAGGCAAGCGTTCCGGCCATGAAGGCGAAGATGCCGTTGTCATAGAGTTCCACGAAGATGCCAACGCAGCCTGCGGTGACAACCTTGCGCGTTTGACGGCCTGTGAGCCGTTCATGCTGCACTTGCGCAGCGTTGGTGTTTGCGGTCATGACATTTCCTTCTTGATGTTGAGCGTAGCAACGCCTATTGGTTTTGACGACAGGTTTTTAGCTGCATGCCGCAACCGGGAGGTCCTGCCACTGGGGTCGGCATCCAATGCCAAGTAGTCCGAAGACTGTGTTGACGGATTCGCGGAGGGTTTCAAGCTGCGCCCGCGAACGCCGGTGGGCGGAAGTTGCCTCCGCCACTGTTGTTTTCCTGAAGTGGACCTTGTCGCCCGGGCGGGCTTGCGCAAGGACGTCCAGGCCATTACTGGTAACCACTGCGAGGACTGGATAGCCGGCAGTGACGCCGCGTCCCCGATGCAGCACCAGCAACTCTTCCCGGGAAGGAACTTCGACGGCGCCTACCGGGACGCCGCGCGAAAGCACTTCACCGCTTGAGGTTCTTTCGGGGAGTTCGCCGCCGAGCCTCAGGCCGATGTGATTGCTCCGACCACTCACGGCGTATTCCGAGGTGAAGAGCAGCTCGGCGGAACCGCCGAATTCGGCGACATCCGGCCCATCAGTCACATCGACCATCAGTTGCTGCCCCATGCTCGGCCGTTCCAGGCCAAGCCGGAAGAGCGGAAGGTCGAAGTACGGTTGGCGAACAGGGCCCACGCTGCGGCGGGTCAGGAGTGTGGTTCCTTCCTTGAGCTGCAGGCCGAAGCCCACAACGGTGTCCGGAGCACAACTGCCCAACAGCATCGGCGCCTCCACGGAGCCGTGGATGGCCAGGTAGGCACGAAGGCCCCGGTTGATTCCCCGGATGGCCACCGTCTCGCCCGCGCGGACCGAAACCGGTTCCCACTGGGTGCAAGGACGCCCTCCGACGGTGAGCGTCAGCGGAGCGCCAGTGACTGCGATGAGGATGTCCGAGTTCGCTTTCATCCTGAAGTCGAGGGCCGTGATCTCCACCAGGGGATCGTTGTCCAGGTTGCCGGCCAGGATGTTGGCGGCCCGGGCCGAGTACTGGTCCAGGGCCCCGTTCACGGGAAGTCCGAAGCGCGGTCCACGGAACCGGCCAAGGTCTGTGACCACGGCGTTCCCGGGTTGCTGGATGAAAATGTGCCCGCTCATGGCCTTGGTTCCAGTTCCTGGCCGACGTAAGAGTCGAACTCTCCGGCCTCGATACTGCGGAAACGGAGAATGTCGCCTGGCTTGTAAGGCACCAGTGGTTCGCGGCGAATATTAAGGACGGTCAAGGGAGTCTGACCGATCACGCACCAGCCACCGGGCGCTGACGCTGGTGCGATGACGGCTTGGCGTCCGGCCACAGCCACGGCTCCTGCCGGGACGCTGAGCCGGGGATCCTTGAGGCGCGGCACGGGCTTCGGGAACGCGGGGCCATCCATCATCGGCGAGCCGGCCGGCGCGCCGAGGCAGCGGACGGTGTAGGTCTTTTCAGTGTGGAGCCGGATGACTTCTTCGGTGGAGATGCCCTGATAAGCGGCGACATTCTCCAGGTCGGGGCCGAATTCGCCGCCGTACACCACGGGAACATCAAACGCACGGGGTGCCGCTGCGCTGCCGTCTGACCGGCCCATTTCGAGGAGTCCCAGCTTCACGAACGCGCGCACCTGACGGGCAGACACCAGCACAGGGTCGAATTCCACGAGCACGGAGTCGTAGGTGGGTACCGCGCCGTGAAGTCCCTCGGCACCGCAGCTTTCCAGCCAGTCGGCAAGACGGTGGACCGTGAGCCAGTTGTCCTCGCTTGCTTCGGCAAGTGCGACGACGCGCAATGCGGAGTCTCCGGATTCGTAGATCTCGGTGGGAGCCGCCGTGAGAACGGACATGTCAGGCCGCCTTCCTCTTGGCATCCACGACTTCGGTCAACGGGGCGATGCGCACGCCTGCCGAAATGAGCTCCGAGCGGATGAGCCGGGCGAGCCCGACGGCGCCGGGGTTGTCTCCGTGAAGCAGGACAGTGTCCGTGGAGATGTCGATGTCAGTGCCGTTCGCGCACCGGATCTTTCCTTCGCACACCATGCGCACGGTCCGCTCGACAATGGCCGAGGGGTCGTGCAGCACGGCGCCGGGCTGGCTGCGCGGGACCAGCGTCCCGTCTTCCTGGTAGGCGCGATCAACGATGCCCACGATGGCCACGTCGAGGCCGGCGGAACGTGCGGCCTTGGCCAACTCGCCCTCCTGCGCGACCACGATGAGTTCGTTGTCCACGCGGGCGGCCGCTTCGGCCACGGCCGCAGCGTAGTCCTCACGGACGGCGACGAGATTTCCCAGCCGGCCGTGCGGCGCAAGGTGGGTCACCTTGGTTCCATGGAAGGCGGCGAAGCCATTCAGGGCTCCCAACTGGTAGAGCACGTCCGCACGCACCTCGTTGGCAGTCAGGCCCATGTCCCGGCGCCCGAAACCACGCAGGTCGGGGAAGCTCGGATGGGCTCCGATACCCACTCCACGGCGAACGCATTCAGCGACGGTGGCGTCCATGATGTCGGGATCGCCCGCGTGGAACCCGCAAGCGATATTGGCGCTTGAAACGATCTCCAGAAGATCGGTGTCGCTGCCTATGGTGTAGGCACCGAATCCCTCTCCAAGATCCGCTACAAGATCAATTATCGGATTCACGTGGTTCTCTTTCCGTGGTTCTGCATTGGGCCGGTAATTCCATACGAGCGGGTGGAATATCGGAAGAATTGAGCTGCCCGCCCGATTGGAAGTGTTTAGCTGAAATTCTTCAATCAGAGGTACTGCGGTAATTCTTTGGTGATAGAAGTCTCGCACCCAAGAAGTTCGGGCACAAAGACCTATTCGCTATCACGGGATAGCCTCCGGTTATGACCTACGGCACACCTGTCGCCGGCAGGGACCGCTTGCCGCCGCGGGCGGTGGGCGATATGCCCGAAAGTCTCATAGGGTGCTCTTTACGTGACGATCGATTTGCGGGGCAGCGCGCCAAGTGCGTCTATATTTGGGTATCGGGACAATTCGGTTGATGGGGAGTCAACGAACTGCCAAGTAATGCTTGGGGAACGCCACCATGGGGATGTGGGTCTCAAATTTAGTAGCTGAGAGACAGGTCACACAAAGACGGATTGTGTGTCCCTACATAGAATTTCCTTATGGCATCCTGGCCCCAATGAGGGCTTGGAGGAAGGCAGACCCATGGACACGCGGAAGCTCTCGTATTTTGTAAAGATCGTCGATTCGGGGAGCATCACCAAGGCGGCCGCTGCGCTCCATGTCGCCCAGCCTGCCCTCAGCCAGCAGGTGTCGGCGCTGGAAAGCGATTTGAAGCAGCGACTCCTGATCCGCAGTAAGCAAGGAGTCGAGCCAACCGCCGCGGGACACACCCTCTATCGCCATGCCCAGACCATCCTGCGGCTCGTGGAACAAGCCAGGCTGGACGTGGCGGCATCCGGGGCGGCGCCGTCGGGCAGGGTGTCCATCGCTATCGCGCCGTACAGCATGGCTTCCAGCCTGACGCCGCAGATCATCCGCGAGGTCGGCCGGCGATACCCGGACATCGTGGTCCACCTGACCGAGATCTTCGGCGGGGTGCTGAGCGAGGCAATCAAGAACGGCCGCCTCGACATGGCCCTGATCTACGAGCCGGGAAAGATCCGTGGAGTGCAGTTCACCACCATGATTGTGGAAGACCTGCACCTGGTGACCCATGAAGACGTCGATGTGGCGCAGGGACGCTCTACTGTCACTCTTGAAGAAGCCAGCACCCTTGGACTATTCCTCCCCGAAAAGAACCACACCTTGCGCCAGATCATCGAGAAGGGTCTGGCCGATCAAGGCTTGCCGCTGCGGCTCGTAGGAGAAGTGGAGTCGGTTCCCTCTCTGGTCCGGCTCATCCGCGCAAACCTCGGGGCCACCGTGCTTCCCAAATCCGCCGCTGATGCGCTCCTCCCCGAGGAGAACTTCAAGGTCCTGCGGATCGTCGAACCGGCCCTGCAGAGCAAGATTGCCTTATGCACCCCCGACCATGAGCCGCTGTCCGAAGCCGCCTCTGCCGTGCTCATCCTAGTCAAGGAGATGCTGCAGCAGCAGCTGATCAACAAGTACGCGGCCGATCCATCCGGGGCTTGATCCATCCATAACATTGCCTTATCCGGACAGACATCTTTGGTCTTATTCACGGGCGTTTTTATTTCCTAATATCGAATTAGCAATCAATTCGAAAGCGGTTCGCGGATTCCGTGAACCCAATCAAAGGAACAGCGGTGAAAAAGATCAGCCAGACCCGGTGGGCTTCGAATCCAACCCTCGGAACGATCAGCGCACGGACAGGATTCCACTGCCCAAGGAATGGTTTCTGGCGTCCCTTGGGCGGCGTGGGCGAACCCCTCTTCGTCTTCGAAGGAAGCCTCATGCCGGCTCACGCCGGACACAGCATCGAGTGGCACCTGGTCGACGCCCGGCCAGGACACCCCGGACTAGACTGACCCGGCTTTCCACCCAAGGCGCCTTGCCCCAGGCAGGGCGCCTTCTGCGTGCCCGGAATCGGGCACGCAAATGGCCGGCCACCGTATCCGGTGACCGGCCTGAGCGTGCCAATCAGTCTTCGACCAGGAGCCCCTTGGCCTTCAGCTTTTCCGTCAGCCCGCACAACTCAATGGTGGTGCCTCCGGCGTGGTAGGCCTTGATGAGCTCGCGTTCGGCGTCGTCCCGGGCCTGGGAGAGCGCGATGACCTCCTCGGCTTCCTCACGGCGCACCACTACGACGCCGTCAGCGTCACCGCGGAGGATGTCGCCCGGGTAGATGATTTCATCGCCGAAAACGAGGGGGTGGTTGATCGGCCCAAGGGTTTCCTTGACCGTGCCTTTGATGCAGACGCTGCCTGAGAACACCGGGAGGCCCAGTTCGATGAGGTCCTGGGTGTCACGCACACCGGAATCCGTCACCATGGCCGCGATCCCCTTGGCCTTCATGGCGTTGCCCAAGACGTCGCCGAAGGTTCCGGCGTCGGAGAATTCCTGCGCACCGACCAGGACCACGTCGCCGGCCTGGGCGTAGTGGATGGCGACCTGCAGCATGAGGTTGTCCTGCGGCGCGCAGGCCACGGTCACGGCCGGCCCGCAGAAGGACATGGAGCGGTCGATCGGCTTGATCTTCGAGCTCAAGGCGCCGCGGCGGCCCTGGGCTTCGTGGATGGTCGCGGAGGAGAACGCCGCGAGGCGGCTGACGACGTCGGCGTCCGGCCTCTGGAACTTTGTCTTGACGTGGATCATTTCCTGAATCTTTCTCTTGGCTGGCTCTGGGGTGCCTGTAGGGCTTAGTTGAGGGCGCTGACTGCCTTGTGGATCGAGTCCACGCCGGCGTTGATGGTCTCCAGCGATGTGGCGAAGGAGATCCGGAAGTAAGGGCCAAGGCCATACGCCGAGCCCTGGATGACGGCGACCGCGGCCGCGTTGAGGAGGTACATCGTGAAGTCCTGGTCGTTCTCGATGACCGTGCCGTCCGGAGCTGTCTTGCCGATGACGCCGCTGCAGTTCACGTAGGCGTAGAAGGCGCCCTCGGCGGGCGCAACGGAAAGTCCCTCGATGGCGTTGAGGCCTTCGACGGCGACATCCCGGCGCTTGCGGTACACCTCCACGCTGTCCCGGACGAACGACTGGTCCCCGTTCAGCGCGGCTGCCGCCGCTGCTTGGCTGACCGACGACGGGCAGGAGGAGGTCTGCGACTGCAGCTTGTTCATCGCTGCGATCAAAGGCGCCGGACCCACACCGTAGCCAAGGCGCCAACCGGTCATGGCATAGGCCTTGGAGACGCCGTTGACCAGGAGGATGCGGTCGCGGAGGGACGGAACGGCAGTGACGAGGCTCGTCACCCGGCCGTCCCCGAAGTGGATTTCGTCATAGATCTCATCGGTGAGGACGTAGACGTTCGGGAATTCCTCAAGGACGGAGCCGAGCGCCTGCAGTTCTTCGCGTGAGTACACCGCGCCCGTCGGGTTGGACGGAGCGTTGAGGATGAGCCACTTGGTCTTGGCAGTGATGGCTTCGCGGAGGACGCCCGGGGTGAGTTTGAAGCCGGTGTCTTCTCCGCAAGCGACGATCACGGGCGTGCCGTCGTTGGCGAGGACCATGTCCGGGTACGACACCCAGTACGGTGCCGGGACGATGACCTCGTCGCCGTCGTTGAGCGATGCCATGAGCGCAACGTAGATGACTTGCTTGGCGCCGCCGCCGATGGTCAGCTGGTTCGCTGCGTAATGCACGCCGGTGTGGCTTTCAATCCGACGGAGGATGGCGGCCTGCAGCTCGGGCGTCCCAGTCACCGAGGTGTATTTGGTCTGGCCGGCGTTGATCGCTTCGATAGCGGCCGCCTTGATGTGGTCAGGGGTGTCGAAGTCCGGCTCGCCGACGGTCAGGTCGATGATCGGGATGCCTTCGGCTCGTAGTTCACGGACGCGGGCGGCGGCCGCAACGCTCGCTGAGGACTTGATGCGTGTGACCCTCGACGCCGGCAGGTACTCGGACATTTGTCTTCTCCAGAATCGTGAAACTCAGGATTCGGGTGTCGAATCCCCAATTTCGAGACTAGGCACTGCCGGGCGCCGTGGATAAGACCTAATGTGCGTGGATCAATAAGAGAGTCTTATGACCCCCTGTCCCGTATGGGAATTCCACGCACCATTCGGGAATTTTGTGTCCCATATGGGGAATCTTCTATGCACTTTCCTTATGGGTTCACGCGGTATTGGTATTTCCGCAGCCCTGCGAACGGGGCCTAGATTCTTCAGATCAGGGAAGCCGTGATCCATCGGGACCGGGTCGGAAAGGGAGTACATGCAAGCTCAACCAGGGTCCACTCCCCGCCGCTCGACAACCGGCAGGTACACCTACCGCGCCAAGGCGCCAGTGGAGCGTGAAGACCGCACGCCGGCCACCGGTGAACACAACAAGCTCATCCATTCGCTCACAGCCCATAAGCAACTCCTATCTCAAGCGACAAGCGCCATCCGGGCATTGACCGCTGCCCGGAACGAGATGATCGCCCAGGCCCTTGAAGACGGGCTCACCTTGGCCACAATTTCCGCGCTGACCGGGGAAAATATTCGGGCCGTCCGAACTATCGGTTTGGCTTATGACGACCTTCACCCGAGCGAGCTTCCGCGAGGCGCGCACGTGGATGGCCTGAGGGCGAAAAGCGAGCAACTCAAAGCAGCCGAAAGGCACCGCGACCAGATCGTTAATCAGCGGGAAGCGTTGATTGTCACTGCGCTCCGCACCCAAGCTTGCGATGAACTTGAACTTGCTTCGCTGACCGGCCTCACGCCCGACCATATCCGCAGGTCAACGCGGGGCATCGCGCGCTCCGCCTAGCTTCCACGGGCCAGCCCAGACGGCGCCCCTAACCCAACTGACTGACAGTTGTTGTCGTTATGAGGCGTCAAAACGACAACAACTGGGAGTTAGCGGATGAGCGCCGCTGGTGCGCCGTGGGCCGGGAAAGTATGCGTCTGG
>NZ_JARVRG010000015.1:0-64952 GCF_030209795.1 Arthrobacter sp. efr-133-R2A-63
ATACTTATGAGGCAACGTATGCCCCTTCGCGGAGGTTTTTTACGAGTCAACTCGGCCCCTTGTAGAGCACCCGGCGCGGGCCTAGCGTTAACATGCACAGGAAGGGGTGGTCCACGTGGAGATCTTCATGTGGTGGCTGGACATAGACCTCAAGAGCAAGGAATGGTTGCGCGAAAACCTGC
The DNA here is from genome assembly GCF_030209795.1 of Arthrobacter sp. efr-133-R2A-63. Taxonomy (NCBI): domain Bacteria; kingdom Bacillati; phylum Actinomycetota; class Actinomycetes; order Micrococcales; family Micrococcaceae; genus Arthrobacter; species Arthrobacter sp. efr-133-R2A-63. The sequence continues at coordinate 183 of NZ_JARVRG010000015.1, forward strand.
GTGCCGCGGAGCTTCCGCTGGAAGTCCTGCAGCGCATTGCCGATGTCGGCGGCCCGCGCCTTGAGGAGCTGGCTGGCGGGCTGAGCGACGCCGACTGGGACTTCATCGAGACGCAGTCCGAGTTCGTGGACTGAGGCGGTTTCCTAGACCGGTTCACAAAACCGTTGCGGCTCCCGGGCGGGGATGGTTGCATGGGGTGCATGGCTACCGCAGAGAGTTATGTCTTGGCGATCGGGACCAAAAAAGGGCTGTGGCTGGCGCGCAGCACAGACCGCAAGGAATGGTCCCTTTCCGGTCCGCACTTCCTCATGAGCGAGATCCCCAGCATCGGGATTGATACGCGCGGGGACAAACCCCGGATCATGGTGGGCGTGCGCTCCGAACACTGGGGCCCCACCGTGGCCCACTCCGATGACCTGGGCGCCACGTGGACAGAGCCCGAGCAAGGCGCCATCAAATTCCCGGAGGGCACCGATGCCGCTCTGGAAAGGATCTGGCAGATCTACCCCGATTCCGCCTCGCGCCCCGGCGTCGTCTGGGCCGGTTGTGAGCCGATCTCCGTCTGGAAGTCCACCGACGGCGGCGAGCACTTCGAGTTGAACCGCGGCCTGTGGGATCACCCGCATCGCAGCGAGTGGGGAGCGGGGTACGGCGGGGCTGCAGCCCATTCGATTGTCGTCAACCCTTCCGGGGAGAACGTCCACGTCGCCATGAGTACGGGGGGCGTCTACCGGTCGCTCGACGGCGGAGCTTCCTGGGAGGCCCGCAACAAGGGGATCTCGGCTCGCTTCATGCCCGATCCGAATCCCGAGTTCGGCCAGTGCGTGCACAAGATCGCTGCGGATGCCGCCGTCGAAGGCCGGTTGTATGCGCAAAACCACCACGGTGTGTACCGCACGGATGACAACGGTGAGAACTGGATCTCCATCGCCGACGGCCTCCCGGCGGATTTCGGCTTCGTCATGCTCACCCACCCGCGTCGCGAAGGCACCGCCTGGGTGATCCCGATCAAGGCCGATAGCGAGCGGATTCCGCCGGACGGCCGGCTTGCAGTGCATCGCACCGACGACGCCGGCGAGTCGTGGAAGCGCTTGGACGTGGGCCTCCCGGACCACGAATACAACGCCGTGCTCCGTGACGCAGCCGCGGTGGATTCTGCTGAACCCACCGGGGTGTACTTCGGAACGCGCGGCGGTTCGGTCTATGCCAGCGCCGACGAAGGCGAGTCCTTCATCGAAGTCGCCTCGCATCTGCCTGATGTCTTGTGCGTGCGGGCCGCGGTTGTCTCCGGCGTTGTTTCCCCGGATGTTGCGGCTAAATTCGCCGCTGCCGCCGCAGCTTCCGGCGTTCCCGCCTAGGACTGACCTTGCCCGATATCACTGTGCTGTTGCCCAGCGTTCTCCAGCCCCTCGCCGGCGGGCAGTCCTACCTGACTACGCCCGCCGACGGAGCTGTGACCGTGGAAAGCTTGCTTGATGCCGTGACCGGGAATTACCCGGTGCTGGCCCGGAGGCTCCGGGATGAAACCGGTTCGCTCCGCCGCTACGTGAATATTTACGTTAACGGCGAGGAGGTCCGGCGTCTGAAGGGTCTGGAAACTGAGGTTGCGGCCGGCCAGGAGGTCTTGATCATCCAGTCCGTGGCTGGCGGCTGAGCGGTTCGGGGCCAGGTCAGGCCACTCGCCAGACTGTGCACTCGTCGGTATTAATGGCCTTGCGCAGACCCGTCAGCTGATCCATGATCCAGACGACGCCGATGCCCGGGGCCGTTTCCTGGACGCGACCCCTGCGGATGACAACGTCATCGTAGGAGGGTCCGACGGAGAGGCGGGCTTCGATATGGTCGCCGCGGTGCAGCTGGTCAAGCGCGCGGATTCTTGTGGGGTGGGTTGATACTTCCTTCAACATGGTTGGCCTCCCTGGCTGGAGCTGCCAGCACTTGCCGGCTATTCCAGTGTGGCGGCCCAATGTTGCCGGGTGATTTCGGCCGGGTTAGCCGTGGGTAATACTTCCGTTAGCAAAAAAATCCATTGCCCACCCCCGGCCTAAACCGTTGGGTGGGCAATGGATCCACGGGGAATCGGGGGAGGGCTACTTCAGTCCGAGTTCCGCCGTCGGGGTCTTGAAGGATTCGCGCGCTGTCATCGCGGAGACCGCCGCGATCACGCAGATGACGCCGGTGAAGATGCTGATCTGGACCCAGCCGCCGGCCTTGGTGCCGCCCATCGCGGTGACGATGGTCGGGGCGAAGCCCGCCATGAGGAAGCCGATCTGCGTTCCGATGGCCAGGCCGGAGAAGCGGACCTTGGTGCTGAACATTTCGCCGTAAAAGGAGGGCCAGACTGCGTTTGCAGCGGCGTATCCGAGGGAGAAGTACACCACCGAGACCAGGAACATCAGGGGCACGTTTCCGGATTCGAGCGTCAAGAGGAACACGGGCGTCATGATGGCGCTGGCTACGGCGCCGTAGATGAAGACGGGCTTGCGGCCGATCCGGTCGGCCATCCTGCCGAATACCGGCTGGGTGCCGAGCGCGACGACGTTTGCCGCCACAACGAGCCACAGGGTGATGGTGCTGTTCACGTGGGCCACGTCCTTGGCGTAGGCGATGGCCAAGGTGCCGAAGACGGTGCTCACTGCGGAGATGAAGGCGCAGCAGACAACGCGCAGGACGTCGGCCCAGTGCAGCCGGAGGAGGTCGGCTACGGGAAGCTTGGCGATCTGGTTGTTCTTCTTGGCCTCGGCGAATGCCGGCGGCTCATGCAGGGTGCGGCGAATGAAGAACGCTACCAGGACCACCACGGCGCTGAGCCAGAACGGGATACGCCAGCCGATGCCGTACTTGATCTCGTCGGGGAGGGCGACGACGGGGATGAACACCAATGCTGCGAGGATCTGGCCACCCTGGGTTCCGGTGAGGGTCCAGGAAGTAAAGAAGGAACGGCGGTTGTCCGGAGCGTGTTCCAGCGTCATGGATGAGGCGCCTGCTTGTTCACCGGCGGCCGAGAGGCCCTGGCAGAGGCGTGCGAAGACCAGCAGCGCCGGCGCCCACCATCCAATGGCCTTGAAATCAGGAAGGCAGCCGATGATGAACGTGGCACCGCCCATGAGTACCAGGGTGAACATCAGCACGCGCTGGCGGCCGATGCGGTCGCCGAAGTGCCCCAGGATGATGGCTCCAACCGGCCTTGCCACGTACGCGAAGCCGAATGTCGCGAAGGACATGATGGCAGCGTTGGCGTCGGCGCTCGGGAAGAAGACATGCGGGAAAATCAATGCCGCGGCCGAACCGAAGATAAAGAAGTCGTAGTACTCGACGGCGCTACCGAGGAAGCTGGCGAGAGCGGCCTTCTTCGGCGTTCCCGCCGTGGCGGTGCCCGGCGTCGTAGACGGGATCGTGTGACTCATGGTGTTCCTTTGTGTGACGGCGATGTCGCATCTGGCTGAAATGTGCGTACCTGGAACGTCGGTGTAGGTCCGGCAGCGGCCTCACACTGTAGCCACATTGTGAGAGCTACTTGTGCGATACAGCAATGATGACTGTGAGCGCAGTCACTTGTCAAGATATTTACTCACCATCTAGATATAGCTCTCACGATGTGGCAATCTTTAGTTATGGATGTGAAGGAAGACACAAAGACCGACATGATCGGCAAGGCCCTGGGCCTCCTCGTATTGCTGGGCAATGAGCCGAAGGGGGCCAGCGCCTCCGAGCTCGCGCGCCAGGCGGAGCTGCCGTTCAGCACTACGTACCGGCTGCTCGGATCCCTGACCCGCGATGGATTCGTCGACTATGAGGCCGACGGCCGCCGCTACCACCTGGGACTTCGGGTCTTCCAGCTCGGTCAACGGGTATCAAACCATCACGGCTTCGCCGGCACCGCGCGTCCCATCCTGCAGCGCGTGACGGAAGGGACCGGCGAAGCGACCATCCTTTCCGTACGGGATGGCCACCACCACCTCACGGTCAACAAGGTGGACGGACCGCAGATGTTCCGGGTCACCAGCGATCCGGGGCATCTCGGAATGCTTCACACCACGGCCGTGGGCAAGGCGCTTGTTGCCTTCGCGGACGACGACGAGCGGCAGCAATTGGTGGAAGGGCTCGAGTTGGAGCCGCTGACGGAGTCCTCCATTACCGACCGCGACGCTTTCCGCTTGGAAATCGAGAAGGTCCGGCGCCAGGGCTACGCGGTCATGGACGAGGAAAACGAGGTGGGCATGCGCGCCGTCGCGGTCCCCGTCCTCAATTCCCAGGGCGTTGCCTTCGCTTCGCTTGCCACTGCAGTACCGGTTTTCCGGATGAGCGTGGAACAGCTCGTGGCAGTCGTTCCGCTCTTGAAGAGCGCGGCGTCCGAGCTCGCCGACCGCCTGCCGCAGCGATAATAGCCATCACTTTTGTTCGCGATAAGAACACTAGTGCAATATGTGAACAATTTGTGTAGTCTGATTCATACCGCCCGGCGGAGCAGCACGGCCTGGACGTCCCGAGGGACGCCAGGGAGCGCCATTCCACGGGTGCAGTTGTCAAAGGAGCAATGAGCATGAGCAACCGAGCTGAATCCTTCCTGGTGGGCCTGATCGGGGAAGGCGTATCGCCTTCGCTGACGCCGCCCATGCATGAGAGGGAGGCCGACGTCCAGGGGCTGCGCTACCTGTACCGGCCCATCGACCTGCTGGAGCTCTCCCTGCCCGGCTCCGCCGTCGGCGATCTGCTGACCGCAGCCTCCCGGCTTGGCTACAACGGACTCAACATCACGCATCCGTGCAAGCAACTGGTGCTGCCGTTCCTGGACGAAGTTTCCGAGGACGCCTGCCGGCTTGGCGCCGTGAATACCGTGCTGATCGAGGACGGCCGTTTCGTCGGCCACAACACGGACTTCTCCGGCTTCGGCTCTGCTTTGGCCAGCGGCCTTCCCGACGCCGGCCTGGAGCGAGTCGTCCAGCTCGGCGCCGGTGGTGCCGGCTCCGCCGTCGCCTATGCCCTCCTTTCCGCGGGGGTCAAAACGCTCGACCTTGTGGACGTTGACCCCGCACGCTGTGCCGAACGGGCGGCGGAACTCGCAGCCCTGTTCCCGGGCAGCACCATCACCGCGCGTACGACGGCGGAGCTCCCGCAACTCATGCCGCTGGCCGACGGCTTGGTGCACTGCACCCCGGTGGGCATGGCCGCTCATCCGGGCCTCCCACTGGACATGTCCCTCGTCGAATCCAGGCACTGGGTAGCCGACATCGTCTACAGGCCGATCGAGACCCGGCTGGTGCTCGAGGCCCGGGCCAAGGGTTGCCGCGTGCTCGACGGCGGACGCATGGCCGTGGGGCAGGCCGCCGACGCTTTCCGCATCTTCACCGGCCGCGACGCCGATCCGGAACGGATGCGGGCACATTTCCTGGAGCTGGTGGGCGCCGAGGAAGCCAAGGCTGAAGGGTCCAAGGCCGACAAGGCACTCGCCGGGGCGGGTCACTGATGCGCACGGGAATCGCGACCGTCTGCCTCTCCGGGACGCTCAAGGAAAAGATGCAGGCCTGTGCCATCGCGGGCTTCGACGGCATCGAGATCTTCGAACAGGACCTCGTCACCTCGCCGCTCAGCCCGGAGGACGTGCGGAAGATGGCAGCGGACCTCGGACTCGGCCTGGATCTCTACCAGCCGTTCCGCGACTTCGACAGCGTCTCCGAGGACATCCTGCAGGAAAACCTGCGCCGGGCGGACGCCAAATTCAGGCTCATGTCCCGCCTCGGCATGGACACCATCCTGGTGTGCACCAATGTGGGAACCGCCACGATCGACGACGACGACCTGCGGGCGGAGCAGCTCTCCCGCCTCGCGCAATTGGCCGGCGAACACGGCGTCAAAGTAGCGTACGAGGCCCTCGCCTGGGGCAAATACGTCAACGACTACGAACATGCGCACCGCTTGGTGGACACCGTGGACCACCCCAACCTGGGCACCTGCCTGGACTCCTTCCACATTCTTTCCCGCGACTGGGACACCGCTCCCATCGAGGCGATCAAGCCAGAAAAGATCTTCTTCGTCCAAGTGGCCGACGCGCCGAAACTCTCCATGGATGTCCTGTCATGGAGCCGCCACTACCGCGTGTTCCCGGGCGAAGGACAGTTCGAGCTGGCCAAGTTCATGGGCCACGTGGCCCGCGCGGGCTATTCCGGCCCGGTCTCGCTGGAGGTCTTCAACGACGTCTTCCGCCAATCCGATGTAGAGCGCACCGCCGTCGACGCGATGCGCTCGCTCATCTGGCTTGAGGAACAGAGCGCCAAATGGCTGGATGCGGCATCCCTCGTGCCCGCAGGCGCCGGCGGTGATTCGACCGCCAACGCTGCCGGCCGTCGTCGTTATCCCATGGAGCTGGCCACCCTTCCCAAGGTGGCCGAACCGGCCGGATTCAACTTCGCCGAGGTCAAGACCGATGAACCCGCACAGCTCGAGACGCTTCTGGGCCAGCTCGGCTTCGAATTCGATGGCCGGCACCGGACCAAGGACGTGCAGTTGTGGTCCATGGGGCAGGCACGCGTCATCATCAACGAACAAGCGCCGTCGCACAGCGAACCTGCCATCGCGGCGTTGGGGTTCGACGTCGACTCGCCCGTGATTGCCTCGGCCCGCGCCCAGCAACTCAAGGCCCCCGTGGTGCCGCGCAAGGTCCAGGCGGACGAGGAAGTTTTCCAAGGCATCGCCGCCCCGGATTCCACCGAGATCTTCCTCTGCCAGGGCAGCCCGGATGGCACCGCAGCATGGACCCGCGAATTCGGCGAAGGGCTCGAGCACCCTTCTGCGGGAGCGCAAGCGGTGATCGACCACGTAAACCTCGCCCAGCCCTGGCAGCACTTCGACGAAGCCGTCCTCTTCTACACGAGTGCCCTTGCCTTGGAACCTCAGCCGTTCGCCGAGGTGCCGAGCCCCAGTGGCCTGGTGCGCTCGCAGGTCATGCAGACTTCCGACCGTGCCGTGCGCCTGGTGCTGAACCTGGCTCCAGTCATCCAGCAGGAAGCTGGCCAGCAGGGCAGCGGCGCCCGCAAGAGCTACCAGGAACACATCGCCTTCGCGGTGGACGACCTCGTGGCCACGGCCCGGGCGGCGAAGGCACGGGGGCTCGACTTCCTCCGGATACCGGCCAACTACTACGAGGACCTGGATGCGCGCTTCGCCCTGGATCCTGCCTTCCTCGCCACCCTCAAGGAACTGAACCTTCTCTACGACAGGGACGCCAACGGTGAATTCCTCCACTTCTACACCGCCACGGTGGGCAGCGTGTTCTTCGAAATGGTGGAACGCCGCGGCGGCTACGACGGCTACGGCGCCCCCAACGCCCCCGTGCGGCACGCCGTCCAGTACGACTCGCTTCACGCCCACCACGTGCAGCGCTAAGCAGAAACACCAGCAGGAACCAGGAAAGCAACCCCCCGAAAGGAGCCGGCCGTGCTGCTAGACGCAAATGCCGGGCACTACCAAGACGACGAGCTCGTACCGGCGGCCGAACCGCATGCCGGGCACGCCCCGTTGGACGCCGCAGCCGAAACCCAGGCGGATCTCAGCGCCGAGATCAAAGCCATCGGCGAAGCGTACGCCCAGGCGCTCAAAGGCGGTGCCGCTCCGGAGACCCAGCCCCGGCTGGACTTCGCACCGTACCGCAGCAGCATCCTGCGCCACCCCACCAAGAGCCTGCACCACGCGGACCCGGAGACCATCGAGCTGTACTCGCCGGCGTTCGGGCACCAGGACGTGCACGCCTTGGAATCCGACCTCACCATCCAGCACAACGGCGAGCCCCAGGGAGAGCGGATCATCGTCCAGGGCAAAGTGCTCGACGGCGACGGCCGCCCGGTTGCCGGCCAGCTCGTGGAGATCTGGCAGGCCAACGCTGCCGGCCGCTACATCCACAAGCGCGACCAGCACCCCGCCCCGCTCGACCCGAACTTCACCGGCGTCGGGCGCTGCATCACCGGACCGGACGGTTCCTATCGCTTCACCACCATCAAGCCCGGCGCCTACCCGTGGAAGAACCACCTCAACGCCTGGCGACCGGCGCACATCCACTTCTCGCTGTTCGGCACGGACTTCACGCAGCGCATCGTCACCCAGATGTACTTCCCGGGTGACCAGCTGTTCCCGCTGGACCCTATTTACCAATCGATCGTGGACCAGGACGCCCGCGACCGCCTCGTGGCCAAGTACGACCACGAGTTGACGAGCCCCGAATGGGCCCTCGGCTACAACTGGGACATTGTCCTGAGCGGGTCGAGGCGGACCTGGACCGAAAACGAAGCCTTTGGCGACGCCGGGGATGAGGAGTAGGACATGAGCAAGCTGACACCCACACCCGGCCAGACCGTCGGCCCGTTCTACGGCTACGCCCTTCCCTTCACCAAGGACAACGAGCTTCTCGCCCCGGGCAGTCCCGGAAGCATCCGCCTGCAAGGCACCGTGTACGACGGCGCCGGCGAAGCCATCCCGGACGCCATCCTGGAGATCTGGCAGGCCGACTCCGAAGGCAACGTGGTCCAGCGCACGGGCTCCCTGGTCCGTGACGGCTACACCTTCACCGGCTGGGGCCGTGCCGCAGTCGGCAACTCCGGCGTCTTCACCTTCACCACGGTCAACCCCGGCCCCACTGAACCGGGGGCGGCGCCGTTCATTTCCGTCGCCGTCTTTGCCCGCGGCCTCATGAACCGCCTGTTCACGCGCATCTACTTGCCGGAGAACGAGGAAGCGCTCGCTGCCGATCCGCTGCTCAGCTCCCTCGATCCCGAGCGCCGCAGCACCCTGATCGCGCGCCGCGACGCAGACGGCGGACTCACCTGGGACCTGCGCCTGCAGGGCGGGAATGAGACCGTCTTTCTCGACTTCGAGCGCTTCGAAGGCGCCTCCCAATGAGCGGGGACGGCGATTTCGGGCTGCTCAGCCCGGTGTCGGCGTCGCCCGCCGTGGTGGCGCTGACGGGTGACCGTGCGGTGATCGCGGCCATCCTCGACGTCGAGGCCGCCTGGGCATCCGTGCTCGAAGAGGCCGGATTCGCGCCCGCCGGTTCTGCCGCCGTCGTCACCGAAGCCGCGGAATCCTGGGCCTACGATGCCGCTTCCATCGCCGAACGCGCTCAAGGCGGCGCCAACCCGGTCATTCCGCTGCTTGCCGACCTCCGCGGCAGGGTCAGAGGACTGGACGCTAGCGCGCTCGCCGCCGTGCACACGTCCCTGACCAGCCAAGACGTCCTGGATTCGGCCCTGATGCTGCTCGCGCACCGCGTGGTTTCAGCGCTTCTCGCCGAAGCAAAAGGTACGACGACGGCGCTCGCCGCCCTTGCGGAGCAGCATGCGGACACGCTGTGCGTGGGCAGGAGCCTGACGCAGCACGCGCTTCCGTCCACCTTCGGGCTCAAGGCGGCGCAATGGTTCCACGGAGTGGCCGCCGCGGCGGGCCGCCTTGAATCCCTGGAGTTGCCGGTTCAGTTCGGCGGCGCCGCCGGCACCCTGGCTGCCGGTACCGTACTCACGGAAGGCTCGTCGTCGAGCCCCTTTGACTTGGCCGATGCCTTGGCCGGGAAGCTGGGCTTGGCTCCCGCTCCTGCGCCGTGGCACACCAACCGCCTTGCCGTCACCGCGCTTGGCGACTCCTTGGCTTCGCTGACGGATTCCTTCGGCAAGATCGCCTCGGACCTGCTATTCCTCAGCCGCCCCGAGGTTGCAGAACTGGGTGAACCCCAGGCCGCGGGCCGCGGCGTTTCTTCGGCCATGCCGCAAAAGCAGAACCCGGTGCTCTCAGTGCTGATCCGCAGCGCGGCGCTCCAGGCTCCTGGCTTGGCGGCCCAGCTTCACGTGGCAGCCGCGAACTTCAACGACGAGCGCCCGGACGGCGCCTGGCATAGCGAATGGCAGGCCTTGAGGAGCTTGCTGCGGCTCGCCCTCGGTGCCGCCGCCCAGCTGCGCGAGCTCGCCGAAGGACTCCGGGTCTTCCCCGAGGCGATGCGCCGCAACCTGGAAATTTCCGGGCCATTGCTGCTGAGCGAAGCCGTTGCATCGTCTGTTGCCCCGCTCCTCGGCGCGGACAGGAGTGAAGCGAAGGCCAAGCTGCAAGCCGTCGTTGACGAGACGCTCCGGGCACCTGCAGCGGAGCAGCCCCGGATCTATACCAAGCTCCTCCGCGAAGTAGTCCCGGCCAGCAAGCTGTCCGACGAGGAACTGGAGGACCTTCTTGACCCGGCGAACTACATCGGTGAGGCTGCCGAGATCAGCCGCCGCATCCTTGCCGCGTACCCCGAATTCGCGCACACCAACCCGAAGGGAGCCGATCGTGGCTAAGCCCAACGTCAAGGCGGTGCTGCTGTCCCCGCAGCGCACCCTCGGGGAGAAGCCGCTCCTGGTGGTGGGGCCCTCGCTCGGAACGTCCACCGTCCTGTGGACCGAGACGGCAGCCCTGCTCGGTGACGAGTTCGACGTTGTCGGCTGGGACCTTCCCGGCCACGGCGTCTCGCCAGCGGCCTCCGAAACGTTCAGCGTCGCCGAGCTGGCAGACGCGGTGGTTGACCTGGTGGATTCGATCGTGCCGGGCGCCGTGTTCCACTACGCCGGGGACTCCCTGGGCGGTGCCACCGGACTGCAATTGGCCATCAAACACGGTGAACGGCTCAAGTCCTTGTCCGTGCAGTGCACCGGAGCGAAGCTCGGTACACCGGAGGGGTGGCTGGAACGCGCCGAAACCGTCCGTGCGCAAGGTACCGCGGTGATGATCCAGGGTTCCGCGCAGCGCTGGTTCGCTCCCGGTTTCATGGATCGCCAGCCCGTGGTCAGCAGCCGCCTGCTGCATGCCCTGCGGGACGCCGACCGCTTCAGCTACGCCTTCTGCTGCGAGGCCCTCGCCGGATTCGATGTCCGCTCCCAACTCGGCGGCATCACCGTCCCCACGCAGGCCCTGGCGGGCGTCGAGGACACTGTTGCGCCGCCGTCGTGCGCTGAAGAAATTGTCGCGGGCATCAACTCCAGATTCAACACAGGCGGCGGCAGCGCAGTTGCTGTGGCGCTCGACGGCGTCGGGCACCTCGCGCCCGCGGAGGCGCCCGCCGTCGTCGCGGACCTCATGCGGACTTTCATGAAGGAGGCCGGACAATGAGCACTGATTCTTCGCAAGGCGCGGTTCAGCGTGACGCCACCTCGCAGGAAATCCACGACGCCGGCATGGTGGTCCGCCGCGAAGTACTAGGCGATGCGCACGTGGACCGAGCGAACGCTGCCAAAGACGAATTCACTGGTGACTTCCAGGACATGATCACCCGCATCGCCTGGGGTGGCATCTGGACCCGGCCCGGCCTGACGCGGCAAATGCGCTCCGCCGTCACCATCACCGCGATGGTGGCGCACGGGCACTGGGAAGAACTGGCCATGCACATCCGCGCGGCCATCACGAACGGGCTGAGCAGGGACGAGATCAAGGAAATCCTGCTGCAGACCGCCATCTATTGCGGAGTTCCCTCCGCCAACACAGCATTCAAGACCGCGCAGGGTGTTTTCGCGGACCTCGACGCGACCCCCGAAGCCCCCGCCCCACCCAACTGACTCGCATTAGATGTCGTTTTGAGCCCTCATAACGACATTAACTGCGAGCTAGTTGGGACTACAGAAAATTAGAGGAGACCCCATGAACCAGGCGTATGTGTACGACGCCGTGCGCACACCTTTTGGAAAATTCGGCTCGGGCCTTGCCGGGGTCCGTCCGGATGACCTCGCGGCCCACGTGGTGCGCGAAGCCGTCAAGCGCGCCCCCGCTTTGGATGTTGAGCGGATCGACGAAGTGGTGTTCGGCAACGCCAACGGCGCCGGCGAGGAGAACCGGAACGTCGCCCGCATGGCCACGCTGCTCGCAGGGCTCCCGACGTCGATCCCCGGCACCACGGTCAACCGGCTGTGCGGTTCGTCCCTCGACGCGGCGATCATCGCTTCCCGTCAGATCAACGCCGGCGACGCCGAATTGGTCCTGGTGGGCGGTGCCGAGTCCATGTCCCGCGCACCCTGGGTGCTGCCCAAGACCTCCAAGCCGTACCCGGCCGGTGACATGACCCTGGCTTCCACCACCCTGGGATGGCGTCTGGTGAACCCGGCCATGCCCAAGGACTGGACCATTTCCCTGGGCGAGGCCACGGAACGCCTGCGTGAGAAGTACGGGATCACCCGGGAGCGGCAGGACGAGTTTGCCGCGGCCTCGCACAACCTCGCCGCCGCGGCGTGGGACGAAGGCTTCTACGACCAGCTGGTGACCCAGGTTCCGGGCACCGAGCTGGTCCGTGACGAAGGCATCCGCGCGGGCTCGACGGCGGAGAAGCTCGCCGGCCTCAAGACCGTGTTCCGTCCCGAATCCCCGGACGCCGCCGCAGGTAAGACAACAGGCGGAACGGTCACCGCGGGGAACGCTTCGCCGCTGTCCGACGGCGCCTCCGCGGCCTGGATCGGCAGCGACAACGCCACCGGGCTGCTCGGGCTGGAGCCGCTCGCCCGGATCGCCGGCCGCGGCGCGCACGGAAACGATCCCCAGTTCTTCGGCTACGCCCCGGTTGAGGCTGCCAACAAGGCACTCGCGAAGGCGGCCATCGGCTGGGAGCAGGTGGGCGCCGTCGAACTCAACGAAGCCTTCGCCGCGCAGTCCCTGGCCTGCATCGATGCGTGGGGCATCGATCCGTCCATCGTGAACCGGCATGGTGGCGCGATCGCGATGGGGCACCCGTTGGGCGCCTCCGGCACGCGCATCCTGGGCACCCTGGCTCGCAGTCTGGAGGCCTCCGGTGAGCGCTGGGGCGTCGCGGCGATCTGCATCGGCGTCGGACAAGGACTGGCCGTGGTGCTGGAGAACGTCACCGCCGGAGTGAAGGGCTAGAGGACATGCTGACATTCATTGACACCGTCGGCGAAGCAATCGCGGGCATCAAGGACGGCTCCACCGTCATGATCGGGGGCTTCGGGAACGCGGGCCAGCCGTTCGAACTCATCGACGCGCTGCTCGAATCCGGCGCTACGGACCTCACTGTGGTGAACAACAACGCCGGCCAGGCCGACCAGGGCCTGGCGCTGCTCATCAAGGAAGGACGGGTCCGGAAGATGATTTGCTCCTTCCCGCGGCAGTCCGATTCCTGGCACTTCGACGCCAAGTACAAGGCCGGGGAAATTGAACTGGAACTCGTCCCGCAGGGAAACCTGGCCGAGCGCATCCGTGCCGCCGGGGCCGGCATCGGCGGGTTCTTCACTCCCACCGGCTACGGCACCATGCTCGCCGAAGGCAAGGAAACCCGCTTGCTGGACGGAAAATGGCAGGTATTCGAGACGCCCATCCACGCCGACGTCGCGCTCATCAAGGCGCTCAAGGCCGACGGCAAGGGCAACCTTGTCTACCGCAAGACCGCCCGTAACTTCGGCCCCATCATGGCCGCCGCGGCCAAGCAGACCATCGTCCAGGTGTCCGAGATCGTCCCGACCGGCGCCCTGGACCCGGAGAACGTCGTGACTCCCGGGATCTACGTCAACAGCATCGTGAAGGTGGCCTGACATGAGCATCCAAAACTCAACAACACCCCTCGGCCGCGACGATCTCGCGCGGCTCGTGGCGCGGGACATCGTGCCGGGTTCGTTCGTGAACCTCGGCATCGGGCAGCCCACGCTGGTCTCCAACTACCTCTCGGAAGAGCAGAACATCACGCTCCACACGGAGAACGGGATGCTCGGGATGGGCCCGGAGGCCAAGGACGAGGAGATCGACGGCGACCTCATCAACGCCGGCAAGATCCCCGTCACGGAACTCCCCGGCGCCTCGTATTTCCACCACGCCGATTCCTTCGCTATCATGCGCGGCGGCCATCTGGATATCTGCGTGCTCGGCGCTTTCCAAGTCTCCGCCACGGGTGACCTCGCCAACTGGCACACCGGAGCACCGGACGCTATCCCGGCCGTCGGCGGGGCGATGGACCTGGCCACCGGCGCGAAGGACGTGTTTGTGATGATGACACTCCTGACCCGCGAGGGTGTGTCCAAACTCGTCGGCACCTGCAGCTACCCGCTGACGGGCGTGGGCTGCGTGACCCGCGTGTACACGGACAAAGCCGTCTTCTTGATAGGGCCCGACGGCGTGACCGTGCGTGAGACGTTCGGCTGCACCTTCGAGGAACTCCAGGCCCTGGTGCCGGTCCGGCTGGTGCCGTTCGACGAGAAGGCGGCGGGCGCCGTCGTCGGCGTCTAAACGCGCCAATAAGATTGGTAACCATGACCGACGCAGCAGTAGCCGGAGTGCCGCACGCAGGTGCTCCCCAAGCGAGTGACCAGTACGTGCAGTCGCTGGCACGCGGCTTGTCCGTGATCCGTGCGTTCGACGCGGCCAACCCCGTCATGACGCTCAGCGAGGTGGCGGCGCGCACAAACCTGACGCGTGCCACGGCCCGACGGTTCCTGCATACGCTGGTGGAGCTGGGCTATGTGCGCACCGACGGCAAGACTTTCGCGCTCACGGCGATGGTGCTGCAGCTTGGCTATTCGTACTTGTCGGCGTTGTCACTGCCCCAGCTCGCGCAGCCGCACCTTGAGGAGTTGTCGCTGAAGCTGGGGGAGTCGACGTCGGCCGCGGTGCTGGATGGAGCGGACATCTTCTACGTGGCCCGCGTGACCACGCGCCGGATCATGACGGTGGGGATCTCGGTGGGCACCCGCTTCCCGGCCTACGCCACATCCATGGGCAGGGTGCTTCTGGCCGGGCTGCCGCAGCAGAAACTGGACCAATATTTGGCCGACGTGGAGTTCAAGGCCTTGACGCCGCGGACCATCACGTCCCGCGAAGAGTTGGTTGCCGAGCTGGACCGGGTGCGAAATCAGGGCTGGTGCCTCCTGGACCAGGAGCTGGAACTCGGGCTCATGTCCATCGCTGCGCCGGTGTGGAACCACAATGCCGGACATGTGGCTGCGGCGGTCAACGTCTCGCTCCAAGCCCAAAACGTTGCTGCGCAGCCAGACCCCCAGGCGTACCTCGAATCGGTCCGGGAGCAGATCGTCGGAACTGCCCAGGCGATATCGCAGGATGTCTCGGCGAAGCATTAGCGTTTAGGGTCGTTGCCACGGCGCGTTGCGGCGCGTAGGCCCACGGCCCATGACCGACGTGGATGAGCAAGACTGTGGCTCCGACGTCGATGACCCTCGGCGGGCTGATCAAGCACTTGGCCTATGTCGAGGAGGACACAACGGCCACCCCGACCTGCTCCGGGATTCTGCGGATGGGCTGAGGGGGGAGTAGGCGGGGACGCGATAGTCGTCAGGCGAGCCCGGAACCAGCACGTTAGAGTGGTTTGGAGCGCTATACCGTCCTGAGGAGTCCCATGTCTGACCTGGCGTTGGAGAGCCGCCGGGTTCGGCGGCGATTCCCTCCCCGGCTGGATCCCTTGTTCTCTGGACTGTTCGGTTTTCTACTGTCCTTCGCCGGAAGCTGGATCCCATCGATTTGGAGGGACGAGGCTGCCACCGCCTATGTGGCCAACCATTCGAGTCAGGAACTGTTTGCCATCGTAGGGCGCATCGACGGCGTCTTCGGGCTGTACTACTGGCTCATGCATGGCTGGTTGAGCCTTGTGGGGACTAACCCGTTGACCTTGCGGTTTCCGAGCGCCGTTGCTGTCGGCGTCGGCGTGGCCGCCGTGGTCGCGATCGGGTCCCGGCTGCACAGCCGCTGGCTGGGCCTTGCCGCCGGCTTGGCATTCGCCGTGCTGCCGAGGATGACCGCGATGGGAATCGAGGCCCGTTCCTATGCGATGTGCGCGGCGATGGTTGCCGTTCTTGGCTGGCTGATGTTGCTCCTGACGGAACGCGCCCGGATCCTCAGCGCTGTGCCCTACGTTGTGGTGGGCGTCATTGCCGTGTATCTGCACATGTATGCCGTGCTCGCGGTCGGATCGCTGTGGCTGTCCGGCATGCTTTTGTCCCGAACGCGGCGGTCAAGGATCGTCCTGAGCGTGGCAACTGCCGGGATATTCGCCGTGACCGTCCCCCTGTTCCTGCTTGCCCGCACCCAAGCGGCAGCTCAGATCAGCTGGATCAACACCACTCCGGCCCAAATGTTTGCCCAAGTCTTCGTGGAGCAATTCTTCCCTTACAAGACCGTGGTGCGCTTCACGACGCCGGACCAGGAATGGGTGCGATCGCTCGCCGTCGTGCTGGCCGGAATCGCCTGGATACTCGTTGCCGCCTTGCTGGTCACGGGATGGAAGCGGTATCGCCGGGCATTGCTCTTCGCGGTGCCGGGCGTCGTCCTGCCGACAGTCGCGGTGTTCGTCTACTCCTTCCTGGTCTCACCGGCATACACGCCGAAGTACTTGATTTCCACGGTTCCCGCCTTTGCGATCCTGCTCGCATGTGCCCTCGGGAACCTGCCGCGGGTCTGGCCTAAAGTCACGGCGGTGGTGCTTCTGGCAGGGATTGCCGCCCCGATCTACGTTTCGCAACGGCAGCCCAACGGGAAGTTCGTCGTCGACGATTTCTCCTTCATCGCCGGGACCATCGACGGCCACAGCACAACGGGAGATGGGATTCTCTTCGACGACAGCCCGGGAGACCCGATCGAATCCGGACGCAACGCGCTCTCCGGCTACCCGGCGTCGTTCCGCAACGTCCGGGACATCGCAGCAGTGACCGGACCCGAACGATTGACCTCCCCGTGGTCACTCCAGCTCCCGTTCGATGCGGTGCAGGATCAGGTCGCCAGAACGTCCAGGGTGTGGCTGGTCACCACGCCCCAAAAGAAGGCCGACGCCGGCGCTGACGCCGCCAAGCTGACGCGCCTCGGCTTCCACCAAGCCAGCCAGTTCGCCGGTCCCACCCACGAGGTCATTCTCTGGACGCGCTGAGGCTGTAACGCTACCGCGTCAGCTTGGCGTGGTCCGGATGGTGGTCGCCGATGTGCCCCGGGGCGTTGGCAGCCAAGACGCGCTCAACAAACGCACAGTATTCCTCCACATAGTGGCGCAGGATGGATGCCGTGCCTTCGTCCCTGACCGATCCGTCCTCGTTGTAGGCCGTGCGATCGAATTTGATGTAGGCCTCCGGGGCGTTCAGCTGGGGTGCGTCGAGGAAGCTCAGGACGCTGCGCATGGACGCCTGCATCACGGCCGTGCCGATGCTGCCGGGAGACGTTCCGATGATGCCCGTTGGCTTGCGCGCGAAGGAATTGGTTCCCCAGGGCCGGGATCCCCAGTCGATGGCGTTCTTCAGGGCGCCGGGGACGGAGCGGTTGTACTCCGGCGAGATGAACAGGATGCCGTCCGACGCCGCGATCGCGTCCTTGAGGGCCCGGCCGGCAGGCGGGTAGTCGGCGTCGTAGTCCGGGCTGTACAGGGGCAGGTCCTTGATAGGAATCTCGGTGAATTCGAGCTCTTCCGGCGCCACGCTGATGAGCGCCTTGGACAGGACCCTGTTGATGGAGCGGCTTGAAAGGCTGCCGACGAAGTATCCGATCTTGTACGTGGCCATGGCAATGTTCCTTCCCGACGGCGCGGCCGGAACCGGCTCATCGACGGTGCGGTAACTGGAGGCTCCCAGCCCACAGCGAGCTTATTAGAGCAGCCCGGAGATGGGAATGGCCGGCCGCTGAGGCCTCCCCACTCCCGCCCGGGCCTTCCGCGTCCTAGACTCAAGCCAACAACGGCTCAGGGCAATGATGTTCAGAAGGACAACGGGGTTTCGGAAAAGGGAGCGCGGGTGAAACTTGGCATAGCTCGGGAACGCCTGGACGGTGAGCGGCGTGTGGCTGCGACGCCGGAGACTGTCACGCAGTTGGCCGGACTCGGCCTGGAAGTCGTCGTCGAAAGCGGAGCGGGAACGGCCGCGGGGCACAGCGACGAGCACTACCGGAAGGCAGGCGCCCTCATCGTCCCCGCCCTGGATCTGGCCAAACTGGATGTCTTCGCGCACGTCCGCCCCCTCGAACCCACGACGGCGGCTGCGCTGCGGCGGGGCGCCGTCACTGTAGGCCTGGCCTCGCCGTCGTCGGAACTTCCTACCGTCCGCGCGCTCGCCGATGCGGGTGTGACTTCCTTCGCCCTTGAGTTGGTGCCGCGCATTTCCCGGGCACAATCCATGGACGCGCTCACGTCCCAGGCGCTCGTGGCCGGGTACCGCTGCGTGCTCGAGGCGGCAATGCGCCTCCCGCGCTTCTTCCCGCTCTATATGACGGCCGCGGGAACCATTCCCCCGGCCCGCGTGCTGGTGCTCGGTGCGGGCGTGGCAGGACTGCAGGCCATCGGCACCGCGAAGCGGCTGGGCGCACGGGTCTCCGCCAACGACATCCGGCCGGCCTCGGCGGACGAGGTCGCGTCCATGGGCGGCACCTTCATCAAGCTCGACGTCGAGACGGCCGAATCGTCCGGCGGCTACGCGCGCGAGCTCAGCGCCGACCGCGGTGCCCTGCAGCGTGAGCTGCTCGCCCCGCACGTGGCCCAAGCGGACGTGCTCATCACGACGGCGGCGGTCCCCGGGCGGCGGGCCCCCCTCCTGGTGAGCCGCGAGATGGTCCAGCACATGCGCCCGGGCTCGGTGGTGGTGGACCTCGCCGCGGAATCCGGCGGCAACGTGGAAGGCTCGGTGCCGGGCCTGGATCTTCAAATCCCGACGGCGGACGGCCAGGGCGCAGTCACTCTCGTGGGGATGAAGGATGCCGCCTCCGCCATGCCCGCGGACGCATCGCGCCTCTACGCGAAGAACGTCGCGAACCTGCTGGCACTGATGACGTGTGACGGCGCCGTCGTCCCCGACTTCGGTGATGAGGTGGTGGCGGGTGCGTGCCTGACGCACGACGGCGAGGTGCGGCACGGTCCGACGGCGGAGGCCCTTGCGGCGCTCTCCGCCGAGACGGCGGAACCTGTCAGCACCGCCAACGAGGGGGTTTCCTGATGGACGGCATCGCCCTGCTCACTATCACCGTCCTGGCCGTCTTCGTTGGCTTCGAAGTGGTCTCCAAGGTTTCCAGCACGCTGCACACCCCCTTGATGTCAGGGGCCAACGCCATCCACGGAATCATCCTGGTGGGGGCGATCATCGTCGCCGGTCAGGCCTCGGATCCGTGGGTCCTCGCGGTGGCGTTGCTCGCCGTCGTCCTCGCCACCGCCAACCTGGTGGGCGGCTTTGTGGTGACGGACCGCATGCTGGAGATGTTCCGCGGCCGTCAACGCGTGGCACCGCCCGGAGGTAAGGCCGGGCCCGTAGAGGCTGAGTCGAAGGAGCGCACGCGATGACCCTCATCGACCCGGTGTGGACCTCGCTTCTCTACCTCGCGGCTGCCGTGTGCTTCATCCTCGCCCTCAAGGGACTCAACTCCCCGCGAACCGCCCGGCGGGGCAACCTCGTGGGCGCATTCGGTGCGGCGCTCGCCGTCGCCACGGTGTTCATGTCCGTCAAAATGGACAATGTTCCCTGGATCGTGGGCGCAATGGTGGTTGGTTCGGGCGTGGCCGCGCCGGTCGCGCGGCAGGTCAAGATGACCCAGATGCCGCAGCTCGTGGCGCTGTTCAACGGCGTGGGCGGCGGCGCCGCGGCGCTTGTTGCGCTTCTGGAACTCGCGCACACTGGCGACCGCTGGGTGCGCGTGGCCATTGTCTTCACGCTGCTGGTGGGGGCGGTGTCGTTCGCAGGTTCCGCCATCACTTTTTCCAAACTGCAGGAGCTCATGACCACCCGTCCGGTGGTGTTCGCCGGCCTGCCGACCCTCATGGGGGCGGTGCTGCTCGCGGCGGTGGGTGCCGCCGTCGCCGTCGTTTTCAGCGGCTCCCTCGCGCTCGCGCTGCTGCTCTTGGTGCTGGGGTTGGCGGCAGGCGTCCTGCTGGTATTGCCGGTGGGCGGCGCGGACGTGCCGATCGTCATCTCGCTGCTGAATGCCTTCACGGGCCTGGCCGTGGCTGCCTCGGGCCTGGTGCTTGGCAATGTGCTCTTGGTGGTGGCCGGCACCTTGGTGGGCGCCTCGGGCACCATCCTCACGAGGGCCATGGCGGCGGCCATGGGCCGCAGTGTTGCGGGTATCCTCTTTGGCGCGTTCAAGGGAGGCTCGACGGCGGGCTCGACGGCGGTGAGCGATCGGCCCGTCCGCTCCTCCAGCCCGGAAGACGTGGCCGTGCTCCTTGGCTATGCACAACGGGTCATCATCGTTCCCGGTTACGGCCTTGCCGTGGCCCAGGGGCAGCACACGGCGGCGGAACTGGCCCTTGCCTTGGAGGCGAGGGGGATCGACGTGGATTTCGCGATCCACCCGGTGGCCGGCCGCATGCCCGGGCACATGAACGTCCTGCTTGCCGAAGCCAATGTGCCCTATGAGTCCCTCAAGGAAATGGGCGAAATCAACTCGGAATTCCGGACAGCCGACGTCGCGCTGGTGGTCGGCGCGAACGACGTCGTCAATCCCGCCGCGAAAACCACCGCAGGTTCGCCGATCTACGGCATGCCCATCCTCGAAGTGGCCGACGCGCGCCAAGTAGTCTTCCTGAAGCGCTCCATGCGGCCGGGATTCGCGGGAATCGAGAACGAACTCATGTACGAACCCCAGACCACACTGCTGTTTGGCGACGCCAAGGAATCCCTCATCAAGGTGTTGAGTGCGGTCAAGGCGCTCAAGCTTAGTTAACCAACTCGGGGGTGCCCGCGCGCCTCTCTGCCGCCGAATCAGGTGAGCACACTCAGGGTCGCGGCCCGCAGCTGCTGCCGGCCGGGTGAGCCCACTCAAGACGCGGCCGGATTCATCGCCCTATCATCGCCGAAGACCCAGGGTGGGAATGCTTCCATCCTTGACGGTTGCCCCGGCTTCGAATGGACGGTGAGTGGAGTGGCTGGATCCTCGACGCATGAGCAGACGGTTAAGCGGCGCTTCCGGGTCCGTTGGGCCGCCGTCGGAGCGTGCGCAGCGATGGTCCTGGCACTGCTCAGCGGCTTTGCTCTGCCCGCGCATGCCGCAGCCAACACTGTCATTTCCCTGACCTTTGATGACAGCAACGCGGACCAGTTGACCGCCGCTGCCACCATGAAGAACTTGGGGCTTCATGGCACCTTTTACACGGTCTCCGGATGGATCGATCAGCCGAGCTATTTCACGTCGGCGAACCTGCAGCAACTCGCTGCGGACGGCAATGAGATTGCCGGGCACACGGTCACCCACCCTGACCTGGTCACGTTGACGTCGGATGAAGTGACCCGGCAGGTGTGCAACGGCCGGGTCGCCTTGGCAAACATGGGCTTCAAAGTCACGAGCTTCGCCTACCCCTTCGCTTCCTTGGATCCTGCCGTGCAGACCATCGTGAAGAATTGCGGTTTCAACAGCGCACGCGGGCTCGGAGACCTTTACAGCAAGGACGATCCCGGGCTTCCGGCTGCTGAGACCATCCCGCCCGCCAACCCTTATGACACCGCGGCGCCGGAGGAAGTGGACAGCACATGGACGCTGTCCAACCTTGAAAACTCCGTCACCAGGGCCCAGGCGGCCGGCGGTGGCTGGGTTCAGCTGACGTTCCACCACATCGCGGTGGGGACCGATCCGACGCTGACCATCAGCCCCAGCCTGTTCAACCAATTCGCCTCCTGGCTGGCGCAACAACAGACGGCAGGCAGCGTTGCCGTGAAAACGGTTGACCAGGTCATCGGTGGCCCGGTCCAGCCGCTCGTCTCGGGTCCGCCGGTGCCGCCTCCGCCACCACAGGGAACCAACATGATCCAGAACCCGAGCCTCGAGACGCTGACCAGCGGGATTCCGCTGTGCTGGGCTGCGGGGGGATACGGCACCAACACCCCCAGCTTTTCAGTGGTCTCGCCTGGCCACACAGGCAACAACGCGGAACTGCTGACCATGAGCGGCTACGTCAGCGGTGACGCGAAGCTCCTGCCGGCCCTGGACCTTGGCGGCTGCTCACCCACGGGCACTCCGGGCCATATCTATCAGCTCAGCGCCTGGTATAAGTCCAATGTCATCACCCAATTCGAGGTCTACTACCGCACTGGAACGGGGTATTGGACCTACTGGACGGCGAGCCCGTTGTTCAACGCGAGCAGCAACTGGACACAGATCACCTGGACCACGCCTGCCCTTCCGGCAGGCGCCTCCGGTATCAGCTACGGCCTGAACATCCAGTCCAACGGCTCGATCACCACCGATGACTACTCGATGATCGACGTCAGTCCTGCTGCCTCGACGGCGCCGGCGGCTCCCACCGGCGTGACCGCCACGGCGGGTAATGCTTCCGCGGTGGTGTCGTGGACGGCGCCTGCCAACGGCGGCTCCCCGATCACTTCCTATACGGTGACGCCTTCGTCCGGCGGCACGGCACTGGCTCCCGTGACGGTCTCCGGTAATCCGCCCTCGACGACGGCGACCGTCACCGGCCTGAGCAACGGCACGGCCTACTCGTTCACGGTGACGGCCACCAACGCCGTCGGGACGTCACCCCAGTCCGCGGCGTCGGCGCCCGTCACTCCCACGGCTCCAACAGTTCCGGCCGCTCCGACCGGGGTGACCGCGACGGCGGGTAATGCTTCCGCGGTGGTGTCGTGGACGGCGCCTGCCAACGGCGGCTCCCCGATCACTTCCTATACGGTGACGCCTTCGTCCGGTGGCACGGCATTGGCTCCGGTGACGGTCTCCGGTAATCCGCCCTCGACGACGGCGACCGTCACCGGCCTGAGCAACGGCACGGCCTATACGTTCACGGTGACGGCGAGCAACGCCGTCGGGACATCGGTGCCGTCGGCCGCCTCACCGCCAGTGACTCCCACGGCGCCCGTTCCCGGTGTCGTCAACGGCGGTTTCGAATCCGGACTTAGCTCCTGGACCACCGGAGGGGTCAAAGCGCCGGTTGCCTCGACCACCGCCCACACCGGCACGGGTTCTGCGTTGTTGGGCCTGGCATCGGGGGCCGAGCCGCTGGGCGACAGCAACCTGTCCCAGACCATCACCATGCCCGCTTCCGGGACATCCACACTGTCCTTCTGGTACCAGCCGCACACGGCTGACGAGACCTGCACAGGCACCGCGTGCAGGTACGACTGGATGGAAGCGCAGGTCCGCTCCACGAGCGGCACGGTCCTGGGCAGCCTCTTCAAGCTCTGCAACAATAACGGCATCTGGACCCAGCTCAGCGCCAACCTGTCCGCCTACAACGGCCAGACCATCGTGCTCTGGTTCAACGTCCACCTCGACGGCTCCAGCCCGGCGGATGACACTTGGATGTACCTCGACGACGTCACCCTCACCAACACCCAAACGACGCCGACGGCGCCCGCCGCACCCACCGGCGTGACGGCGACGGCAGGTAACGCCTCGGCAACCGTGTCCTGGACCGCGCCGGCCAACGGCGGCTCCGCGATCACCTCGTACGCGGTCACGCCGCACGCAGGCGCCACCGCCCTGGCGCCGGTCGCCGTGACCGGGAACCCGCCGGCGACGACGGCAAACGTCACGGGGCTGACTAACGGCACCGCCTATACGTTCACGGTGACCGCTACGAACGCCATCGGCACCTCCCCGGCGTCGGCCGCTTCTGCCGCTGTCACCCCGACGGCGGGTGCGACGGCACCCGCCGCGCCCACCGGCGTGACCGCGACGGCAGGTAATGCCTCGGCAACCGTGTCCTGGACTGCGCCGGCCAACGGCGGCTCCGCGATCACCTCGTACGCGGTCACGCCGCACGCAGGCGCCACCGCCCTGGCCCCGGTCACCGTGACCGGGAACCCGCCGGCGACGACGGCGAACGTCACGGGGCTGACTAACGGCACCGCCTATACGTTCACGGTGACCGCTACGAACGCCATCGGCACCTCCCCCGCGTCGGCCGCTTCTGCCGCTGTCACCCCGACGGGCACGACAACCTCGGCCATCACCAACGGCGGCTTCGAATCCGGGCTCACCGCATGGACCACCGGCGGCGTCAAAGCGCCCGTGGCCTCCACCGTCGCCCACACCGGCACGGGCTCGGCACTTTTGGGCCTGGCTTCGGGTGCGGAACCCTTGGGCGACAGCAGCCTGTCCCAGACCATCACCGTCCCCGCCACTGGAACCACCACCCTGTCCTTCTGGTACCAGCCCCACAGCCAGGAAGACCCCTGCACCGGCAACGCCTGCCCCTACGACTGGATGGAGGCACAAGCCCGCACCACCACCGGCACCACCCTGGGAAGCCTGTTCAAACTCTGCAACAACAACGGCACCTGGACCCAGCTCACCGCCGACCTCACCGCCTACAAAGGCCAGACCATCATCCTCTGGTTCAACGTCCACCTCGACGGCTCCAGCCCCGCCGACGACACCTGGATGTACCTCGACGACGTCACCCTCACCAACGGCTGAATCGGCGGGAAAGAGGTCCTGCTACTTGGATGCGGTTGGCGCTGTCGCCCATTCCGCGTCAACCGCCAGGTCCATGGTTGTGAGCCGCAGCCAGAGCCAGAGCCGTTTCTGCGGCTGAAGCCGGGATGACCATGGTGGTGGTCACGCACGAATTGGGCTTCGCGCGCCAAGTCAGCGATCAGGTGGTCTTCATGGACCAAGGGGTAGTTGTTGAAAGCGGCAGGCCCGAGGACGTCCTGGGCAACCCGCAACACGAACGCGCCCAGGCCTTCCTCTCGAAGGTCCTCTAAACATCAGCAATCCCGGCCGGCCAACGGCCGGTCCCCGGAAAGGAACTCATCCATGTCCCGCAAGCAGGTCACAACCGAACTCGCCCCCAGTCCTGCCGGCCCCTACTCCCAGGCCGTCGTCGCCAACGGCTTCCTCTACACGGCTGGCCAGACTCCGCATGACCCCATCAGCGGTGACGCCGTGGGAACCACCATTGAAGAGCAGGCACTCCAGGCCATGAACAACCTTGGCGCCGTCTTGGCCGCGTACGGGCTCGACTTCTCCCACGTTGTCAAAGCGACGGTGCACCTGCACCATCCGGGCCGCGACTTTGCAGGATTCAACACCGTCTACGAAACGTTCGTCGAAACCCCGTACCCGGCCCGGACAACGGTGGGCTCGTTCCTGGGTGACTTCCTCGTCGAGATCGACGTGGTCGCCGTCGTGCCCTAGCGCTTAGCGCTTAACGCGGAAGCGGCGGCCGCTAAGATTCGCAGCCGCCGCGTCGGCCATTCGCAGCCGAGGGGGGAGAGCCTGGGGCCGACGTTTCTAGCTGGCTTCGAGGATCTTCTTGAGGTTCTCCAGGTCCTTGCGCATGGCCGCGCGCATCATTGGCGCCATGACGATGCCTGCAAGGGCAGAGAACCCGGAAGGTTCGCCTGTGTTGCGGAGCGTCATGCGGGTGGCGCCATTCTCATCGGACCAGGTGTACGTGGTCCGCATAGGGAAAGGACCTTGGCTTGTGCGCATGGTGAGTTTCTCGCCGGGGACAAGCTCGGTGAATTCGTAGACATAGTCCAGATTTCGGCCCAGGAATCGTGCGGTGAAGGCAACCCGGGATCCCACCGCGAGCGGCTTCGGCGTCTGCCATTGTGCAGATCGTATGTTCACGTACCAGACCGGCGCGTTGTCCGGATTGGAAGCATAACTTGCCACGATCTCGCGGGGCTGCCGGATCAGTATTTCGGTCTGGACGTTCACCATGTCCCCAACTATCGCAGAACGCGTCTACAGGCCGGTAATCCCATATCCAAGGAGCTCAGGGCAAGTTGTCGGAAAGCGTGGGAGCGTGCCCGGCCTCTCCGCCGTGGGGTTCAATCTCCACGTAGTAGATCGTCCCCGTGCCAGGGGCGTGGAGGCGGTGCGGTGAGTGACGAATCGGCCGGTAGTCGTGTCCGAAGGGATCGCGCACAGTGACACGTTCAAAGTGATCCAGCCGCGCGAGGAGGCCATCGACGTCCCTGAGTGTCGCGGGATGGGTCTCTTCGCCCTCTACATCCACTACCCAGGGCGAACTTGTGGCGCTGCTGGCGAGCTCCAAGGTGAGAGTCTCGAATATTCCGGCCAGGAGGGCATCCAGCGTTGTGGGGTAGAGGCGGAGCAGCCGATGCGCTTGCGGTTCCCGGCGTCGGTCGGTGATCCAGGTTTGGCGGAGCCACGTGAATTCGACCCGGCCGAACGAGGAGCCTAAGTTCAGCTTCCGGCCCTCCTCCAACGTCAAATGGAAGTTGTTGCCTGCCCGGTCCAGGATGCTGGCTGCTTCCTCAACGTACTCAAGGTCCCTGAGCATGGCGGTTTTAGAAGGATAGTAGGTGAAATCACCGAGCTCATCGACCACGACGTAGTCTGCCGGATCCGCGCCGGCAAGCTCGGTATCGTGTGCGGTTTCTTTGCTGAGGTCGGTGCGTTTCATGGTGAATCAGCTCCTACGGAGGGTCAGTCCGAAGCCCGGATAGGCGTTGCGTCCTGCCTTCATCAGACCACCAAACGGACCGGCCGGCATCGGTCCTTAATGGTTTCCTTACGCCGGCGGGAGCAAATTTAGCGCCCCCGTTCACGTTTGTAACAGTCGGCCGCCAGCATGCCCAGAATTACGCAACAATGGCATGTTGTTATTAGAGTAAGGATTGCCTTGCCTATCACGCCGCCGTTCCGCCCCGACTCGTCGGGCTGGCCCGCGTGAAGGGCGGGGCTACCCCAACCATTCCGGTCCCAGCCGGAAACCTTGAAAGGCCCCCATGAAATTCGGCATCAAATCCGCTACGGTCCTTGCCGCCGCCACGGCCTCGCTGCTGGCACTTTCGGCGTGCAGCGGCGCCCCAAGCGGCAGTTCCGCGGCATCCGGCGACGGCATCGTCGTATACAACGCGCAGCATGAGAACCTCACCGGCGCATGGGTGGACGCCTTCACCAAGGAGACGGGAATCAAGGTTACGCTCCGCAATGGTGACGACCTTGAAATGAGCAACCAGCTCAGCGAGGAAGGCAAGAACTCTCCGGCCGACGTTTTCCTGACCGAAAACTCCCCGGCCATGGTCCGCATTGCGAGTGCTGGCTTGCTTGCCCCGGTGGACCAGGCAACCCTCAGCCAGGTCCCGGCGCAGTACCGGCCCTCCACGGGTGACTGGACGGGCATCGCGGCCCGCTCCACCGTGCTTGCCTACAACAAGACCAAGCTCAGCGAGGACCAGCTCCCCAAGTCCTTGATGGACCTCGCGGATCCGTCATGGAAGGGCCGTGTGGGCGCGTCCACAGGCGGAGCTGATTTCCAAGCCATCGTCAGCGCGATGCTTGCGCTCAAGGGGGAAGACGCTACCCAGAAATGGCTGGAGGCGGCCAAGTCCAACTTCAAGTCCTACAAGGACGACACCCCGGTGCTCGCGGCCGTGAACGCAGGCGAGGTCGAGGCTGGAGTTTTGTACCACTACTACTCTTTCGTGGACCAGGCGCAGACCGGAGAAAACAGCAAGAACGTTGCTCTTCACTACTTCAAGAACCAGGACCCGGGTGCGTTCGTCAGCGTATCTGGCGGCGCTGTTCTGGCGTCCAGCAAGAAGCAGGCCCAAGCGCAGGAGTTCCTGAAGTTCATCACGGGTAAAACAGGTCAGCAGGTCCTCCAGAACGGTGACTCCTTCGAGTACACCGTTGGTTCCGACGTACCGGCCAATTCCAAGCTCGTGCCCCTCAAGGAACTCCAGGCACCCGCGGTGGACCCCGCCAAGCTCAATAGCGAGAAGGTCACCGAGCTGATGACCAAGGTCGGGCTGCTCTAACGGGTCAGCCGAGCTTGAAACCCCCGTTGCTGTAAAGAATCTGGCCATTCATCCACGAGCCCTGCTCGGAAAACAGGAATCTGACGAGGTCCGCGGTGTCCTCGGCCGTGCCGAGCCGGCCGGCCGGGGTCGCCTCAATGCCCGAACGCCGCGTCGCGTCGTCCATCCATCCAGTGTCGATGGGGCCCGGGTTCACTACGTTCGCACGCACACCCCGATCTGCCAGCTCAACGGCGGCTGCGGTGACGATGCGGTCCAGGGCTCCCTTGCTCGCTCCGTATGGCAGATTGTGAACGGTGTGATCGCTCGTCAAGGCGACAATCCGGCCGCCGACGCCGCCCGGTACAACGGGTTCCCGTAGTTGTTCCGCGAACGACTTGATGAGGAGCGCCGTTGCGCGGGCGTTGACTGCGAAGTGGCGGTCCCAGCTCTCAAGGTCGGTTGTCAGGATCGAACTGTCCACGGATTCACAGTGCGACATGACCAAAGCCGTGACCGGTCCGAGCGTTCCGGCAGCCCTGATGAGCTCAGCCGGCACCGCTGGATCGCTCAAGTCGCCCGGAACGAGCTCGACGGCGACTCCCAACGCCCGGCATTCGCTGGCGATGGACTCCGGATCGTCGGCGTTGCGCTCCAGACCGACCCGATCGTCGTACGGTCGCCAATAGTTGAGGGCGACGTCCCAGCCGTCGCGCGCCAAACCGACCGCGAGACTCGCCCCGATTGAGCGCCGTCGGCCGACCCCCGTCACAAGTGCGACTTTCGAATGGCTCTGGATAGTCATGCTTCGATTCTAGGAAGGTTCCAATCAGTCAACGCGGATCCTTGCGCCCCCGAACCCCGCACCGTAGGTTTGAGGAAGCGGACGTATGCGTCCGGGGGCATCGGGTTTGAAGCCGATGGCCAGTCAGATTCAGAGAAGGAACATGGCCGTGGCAACAGGTATTGTCAAGTGGTTCAACGCCGAGAAGGGTTTCGGCTTCATTGCCCCCGACGACGGTTCGGCGGACGTTTTTGCCCACTACTCAGCAATCGCTTCGAGTGGGTACCGATCACTGGACGAGAATCAGCGGGTCCAGTTCGACGTCGTCTAGGGCCCGAAAGGCCCCCAGGCGGAGAACATCCATCCCCTGTGACAGTAGGGCACTTTTCCTAAGGCAGTTCTGCAAGCAGCCGGCCCCACGTGGGTGCCAATAAAGGCGCCCCGGCAAGCTTG
Source organism: Arthrobacter sp. efr-133-R2A-63 (assembly GCF_030209795.1). Classification (NCBI taxonomy): domain Bacteria; kingdom Bacillati; phylum Actinomycetota; class Actinomycetes; order Micrococcales; family Micrococcaceae; genus Arthrobacter; species Arthrobacter sp. efr-133-R2A-63. The sequence goes on from NZ_JARVRG010000015.1 coordinate 29,058, forward strand.
AGGCAATGCCACAGCGTCACCGCTACGGAATCCAGCACCGGCACTCCGGTGGTTTCCTCCACTTCCGCGGTGATGTTGGCGCCGTAAAGGTTCGTGCACAAATAAATGAGCGCGTCCGGGTTCGAGGCGGCAAGTTCCAAGGACCCGGGCAGCATTTCCGCGTCCGTGACCCGGGCGAAGGATTCGTTGTTGCTGAGGTCCAGGTGGCGGTGGTCAACCGTCTTGATTCCTTCGCGCGCATACGACTCAATGACGGCTTCGTTCACGTCCCCGGTATACGGCGTGAACATGCCGACGCTCTCCCTACCTCACGACGCGCAACCTGTTACGCGACGCGGAGAAGCCTCGCCGACGCCGGAATTCCGAGGTCCCAGGGAATTTTCCGTGTCGCCAGGCTTTTTAGGGGCCGGCTCGGGAGGGCTTAGCGCGGGTTGAGGTCGGCCAGAGCCGTCAGCGCCCGCTCGGGATGTTCCGCGATGCGGTTGAGGACGTACAGCCACCACTCGCCACCGAAGATGACGTACTCCCGGGTCCTGTAGCCGTCCCTGTGGAGCCGATCGAGAAGGTCGGTCCCCAGGCCGAGGAGCATCTCGAATTCGATCGCGTCGGTCTTCAGCGCCTCGCCGTGCCTGGAGATGAGCGTGTTGACGAGCTCGTCGTCGTGGGTTGCGAGGGACAGGGAGTGGCCCGAGAGGATGAGCTGGCTCGCCAGATCGAGGTAGGCAGCCGTCAGTTCGGCACTGTTGCGGGGGAAGGCGACAGACTCGGGCTCGAGGAACGCGCCTTTGACCAAGCGAACGGTACCCGGGTGGCGAAGGACCCGCTCGAGGTCTCCGGGGGTGCGGTGCAGGCGGGCTTGGAGTGTGATGCCGACGCGGGGGATCTCGGCTACGAGTTCGTCGTACAGGTCGAGGACCAAATCGGTCCGATCCGAACCTTCGGCCGAGATCATTAGTCCCGTTCCATACGGTTCAGTTATCGCGGCAAGCTGGCGTACATGGTTGAGCGCCAGATCGCGGTCGACGAGTGCGCCGAGGTGGGAGAGGTCGAAGGAGATGGTGCTCGGCAGGCCAGCCTTCCCGAGGGCGGCGCCCAACTCAAGGAACACTGCGGCTTCAGAGCGTGCGAGGTCGGTGTTGCGCACACTCTCGCCGGCATATTCGATGCTGGCGGCATGCCCGCGGGCCACCGCCGCTGCCGCTACCCCGATGGCCTCCGCGGCTGTGTCCCCGGCCGAGTACCGACTTGCCACGCGTGAAGCCATTGTCGCCAAGGCTGGTGTGGACATGACGCGTTGCTTGAGGCCTTCATCCAATGCCCACGCCCGGAGGGTATTGGCAGCACGCTCAAGATCAATGTTCGTAGTCACCCGACAAACTGTACCTGTGGAGATCGCGGGCACCGGGGTGGGGTTCACGATGCGAAATGCGGGGCCCAGGGCTGCTCAGGGTCGGCTGCCCCTCCGGGTGTGCGCCAGGATTTCAGCCAGCTCGGCAAGCCGATGTGCGCGTGCCGATTCTGCCGGCGTGAACGGTTCGTCCGGGCGCGAGAACAGGAGCGGCCCGTGCCATGCGGTCGGAATCTTGAGGAGCGTCGTGGAGGGCCCGACGGCGGCGCGCGCCCCGGCGGCCGGGCCTTCGGGTTCCGGGGCGATGATTTTCGCCGACAAGAGCTCGGCGACCGCCAGCGGCAGTTCGTCCGGGTTGTCGGCGATCCGGGCAGCCAGGCTCAGGGCCTTGGTCTGGCCGTCCGCCATGGCGAGTGCAGTGGTAGGCCACACGTGCGAATCCCGGCCGCCGCCGCCGTCGAGCGCTGTCAGTAGCTCTTGCTCGCCGAGGTGGCCGGGAGCAGACAACACGAATTCGTCCATGACGGCTCCATCCATGGGGTGGACATGGATGCTGAGGATGTTGATGTTCATCCGGGCGAGCGAGTGGGTGATCCGTTGGAGGGAACCTGGCTGGTCGCGGAGCACCGTCCTCGCCCGCCAAAGCGCCTGGGCCGAATCGAGCTTCCTGCGATGGCGGAGGGCAGGCGCGTGGATCCAGCGCCGCAGGATCCTGGTCGCGGAGGGCTCGGCAACCCAAATGACCAGGACAGTTGCGGTCACGGTCAGGAGGAGCACCTTGGCCAGGTAAGGCAGTTGCGTTTCAACCACAATGGCGTGGACAAGAAGTTCGATGGGAAGCATCACCGCGATTTGGGCCACGGTTACCCGGGCCTTCGGGGCCTCGGGCATCTGGCCGCACACTTCGCAGGAGAGCTCAGCGGTAATGGAAGTCCTCTTGTTCGGCTTCATGGCACCATCGTGCCCGAACCCTGTTTCAGGCGGATTGCGCCTGCGTCACGATCTTGGGCAGCCCTGATCGGGGCCAGTTCGGCGCCGACCGGATGCGCCGAACTGGCCCTGGGGCGCGAACTTAGCGGGAGCTCTCGTCGCTTTTGTTGGCGGCGGTGAGCTCCGTCAGGAGGTCACGGATTTCAACAAGCAGGGCGGTGTCGGCCGGAAGCGGTTCGTCCTCGGGCTCTTCAATGGAGGCGCGGCGCTTGGTCAGTTCGTTGATCTTGTTCATGGGCGCGACGAAGATGAAGTACACGACGGCGGCCGTGATCAGGAAGGTGACGAACGCGGTGATGACGGCGCCGAAGTTGACGAAAGTCTTCGCGTTGTCAGGCCAAATAGAGAAGCCCAGTCCCTGCGCGTTGACTCCGCCGGCGGCGGCGATAACCGGGTTGATGATGTTGGTGGTGAACGCTGCGACCAGGGCGGTGAACGCGGTGCCGATGACGACGGCGATGGACAACTCGATAATGTTGCCGCGAAGAACGAAGTCCTTGAAACCTTTGAGCATGGAATGACCTCCGGTGAATGGGTACGGGTGAGGTGGCCGGAATGAGCCCCCGGCCCGGCTGGTGACAACCGAAACGAGACTATCAATCGACGCCGTTCAGGCGTCACACCCACGGCAATTTTTACGTCATTCAACGGAAGGCGATCGGGCTTCCCGGGGCCGTCCGGCGTAAGCTCGGACCGGATGCCAGTGCCGCCGTCGGGCAGTATTAGTTGAGCCCTACAGCGCTCAGAGAAGCAAAACAGAGGCAGGCAATCCAGTGAACGCCCTGGCAGAGATGTTCAGGATCGGTCCCGGCAACAAGGACCATCACCCAGCTGTGCGCTGCGCCGTGGGCGTCTTCCTGCCATTGATCACCCTCGTGTTGTTTGGACGGCTGGACCTTGTTGTTTTCGCCAGCTTTGCGGCGTTCACGAATATCTATGGCCGCAACGAGCCCCATAGCCACCGTTTTCGAAGCCAGCTCCGGGCCGGATCGCTCCTGCTCGGCATCATCCTGCTCGCCACCCTCACCGCCAGGATCGGACAGGGCTCGGACGCCTACGTGTGGATCCTCACGCTGGGCACCACGTTGGTTGCAGCCTTTTGCTCCGTCGTGACTGCGCTGTGGCGGCTTCGCCCAGCAGGTTCCCTCTTCCACATTTTCGCTTTTGCCGCGATCGCCTCCGTGCCTCAGCAGCCTCCGCTTTGGGAGGGGATGCTTGCCGCCGTTTTGACTGCTGTGTTGGCGTTGCTGATCGGAATGTCGGCGCGGGTAGTCCCGAGCCACCGGACACCCTGGAAGCGGCCGGCGGCGGACCGGTTGCTTCCTCAGGAAGTCCGGGCAGCTTGGCTGGAAGGCTTGGGCTACTTCGTTGCTGCCGGCCTGGCCGGAACGCTTGCTACCTTGGCCGGGCAATGGCTCGGGTTCGGACACGGCTATTGGGCCATGGTGGCGGCAGTGGTTCCCTTGGTGGGGCGCAGTACCAGCCACCGGGTGCAACGGGGAATCCAGAGGATCGTGGGAACCATGCTGGGTTTGCTGGTGTTGGCCGGAATTCTCTGGCTCGGCCCGGCGCCGTGGCAGATGGTATTGGTGATTGCCGCATGCCAGTTCGGGGCCGAGCTCTTCATCGCGCGCCAATACCTTGTGGCACAGGTATTCGTCACGCCGCTGGCGCTCATTTCCACCCTGCTGGTTGCCAATGTTCCGCCAGGGCTCTTGCTGCGGGACCGCATCGTCGAGACGGTGATCGGGGCCGCCGTCGGCGTCGCGGTGGTCTTGGCGCCAGCGGCGTGGTCGCGGTTCCGGGAACTCGTTCCCCGCTAGGCATTTCTCAATTGCCGGCGGTGTGGGACCTTATGTAAAGGGACTTATTATTTCCACATGCCCCAATCAGCATATTCATCGGGAGAACGTGCCATGCTTCCTGCAGATTCCACTTGGACCACCATCGACCGGATCCAGAACCTGATCCTGGAGAGTGCCGACTTTGAGGACTTCCTGAACGAGCTGGCACGGTTTTCTGCCCACCAGATGGCGGGCGACGGCGATGACGCGCTCTGCGGGATCACGCTTTTGCGCGAGCGGAAGGCACTCACGATTGGTTGGAGCAGTGATGAGGCCCGTGAAGTGGACGAGATCCAGTACTCCTTGGCCCAGGGGCCATGCTTGACGGCAGCCGAAGAGGAACGCGAAGTCCACGTGCCGGATCTCCTTGAGGAGAACCGATGGGGTCCTGACTATGCGAACGCCGTTGCGTCGCACGGACTGAGGTCTGTGTTGTCGTTGCCGTTCGACCTGGAGGGAGAGGCCAAAGCAGCCCTCAATCTGTACTCCGAGGCCCCGTACAAGTTCGACGAAAGGGCCGCAGATCGGGCCCGCGGGTACACCCGTGAGGTATCGCAGGCCTTGCGTCTTGCGATCAGGTTCGCCCTACATGCGGACAGTGCAAAGAATCTCAGGGCAGCAATGGAGTCCCGCACGGTCATCGATATCGCTATTGGAATTGTCATGGCACAGAGCCGCTGCAGCCAGGAGGACGCCGTCCGGATCCTGACGGAAGCCTCAAGCAACCGCAACGTGAAACTGCGGGATATCGCCAAGTCCTTGGTGGATTCCGTCGACGCGGCGGGCACCCTGACCCACTTCGAAGAACCGGCCCAGGAGCCCGGCCGCACCCGGGCAGGGTGAGTCCGGACCGCAGTTGGCCACCTCGCGGGGTGTACAACGGCGGTGCCAGAGGATAACCTTCTTGAGGTTGAGCCGTCGGCCATAGACACCCTTATTTGGAGTACCTATGGACCGTAGATTGCACGCCCTCGTTAAATTTGATGTTTCCACCGACGCCGTCGATATCGATGTTCGGGGAAGCCTGAATCAAGATTCGAGGCCCGCACTCGTACAGATCGTTCGCCGGATTCGGCGAATGGGCATCACCTCCCACATCAGAGTGGGCTTGTCCCACGCCGCGATGGTCGAATCGCAGGCTTTGGCCGGACTCCGCAATGACCTCAACGCGATCGACGGCGGCACCACGGAAGTGGGCCTCGCCACTGGATCCGGAGTTTCGTTGGAATTCACGGAGAGGCCTGCCGGTTTCCCACTCGGGGCCGCAACGGGAGTGAAATCGATCGAGATCGCCGGCGAGTTCACTGCCTCGATCGATGCGTCAGGACTCCAGCCGTTGGACAAATGCTCCGATGAAGAACTTCTTGCCGCGAGCGATTTCGCCTTCGGCCTGCTGGACCAGCCCGGCACAGCTGCCTCTCCGGTAGTGCTGGCTCACTACGACGCGATCGGCTTGGAGATCTCGCGGCGGGAAACCAAGGACGGATCAGCGGATGCGCCTGAGCCGGTCTAAGCTAGTGCTCCATTCAATGGAATACATGGAAGCGGTGAAGGCGCATTGGCAAACTCGGCATCGGGCGATTCAGTGGTGGACCGCATCGTCCGGATTATCGAGGCGTTCCCCGAAGGCTCCACGTCGCTGCGGCTTTCCGAATTAGCGGACACCGCCGGCCTGCCCCTCGCAAGCGCCCATCGATTGGTCCGGCAGCTCGCCGATCACGGACTCCTGGAGCTTGGCGCGGGCGGTAGTGTCCGCTTGGGCCTGCGGTTGTGGGAACTCGTGAACCGGAATTCGCCAACTCTGGCCCTACGGCAAGCGGCCCTGCCGTTCATGGAGGACATCCAGCAGGTCCTGAACCAGAACGTGAACCTTGCCGTGCTCGATGGCTGGGAAGCGTTGTTCGTCGAGCGGCTGTCCCGCCGGGGATCTGTGGCCAACCGCGCCCGCGTTGCTGGACGCATGCCCGTCCACATCTCTTCGGCCGGGCTGGCACTGATGGCTGGCCAGCCGAAGGAACAGCAGGCCGAGTACCTCAAGCAGTTCAGCGACCCCGCGGGAAAGGTGACGGCCGACGTCGTCCGTCGCCTTGTGGCGGAAACCGCCCAGCAGGGGTACGCCCAGCTCGCGGGCGTGGTGGATCCGGACACGTGGGGCATCGCGGTGCCGGTCACGGACAGCAAGCGGCGCACGGTAGCCGCGCTCGGCGTCGTGGTCCCGCTCGCGGAAATGCGCCTACAGGCCCTGGTGCCTGCGCTGCAGACTGCGGCACGCGGAATCGCCCGCCAACTTGGGGAGCGTCGGAACGCCTAACTTTTTCCGTTGAACGGAATTCGTATGACGCCGATCATGCGGCGGGGGTCACGCTGGTCAGCAGAACCACCGCAGCCCGTGAGGCGCGATTCCGCAATGAAGCGAGGAACACCATGGCACGCAAGATCATCACCACCCAAGTGGCCATTATGGGCGCCGGGCCGGCCGGGCTCATGCTTTCCCATCTGCTGGCCACCTCGGGGATCGAATCCACTGTCATCGAGGTCCGTAGCCATCAGCAGATCGCCGAAACAGTCCGTGCGGGCATCCTGGAACACGGCTCGGTGAACCTGCTCGTGGACAGCGGTGTTTCCGACCGGGTGCTGCGCGATGGCGACCGGCACGACGGGATCGAACTGCGTTTCAACGGCGAAAGCCACCGGATCGACTTCAAGGAACTCGTGGGCGAATCCGTGTGGCTCTACCCGCAGACGGAGGTCTTCCTCGATCTCGCCGCACGGCGCAAGAACGACGGCGGCGACGTCCGGTACAGCGTCACGGACACCACCATCCACGACCTCGAAGGCAAACCCAAGGTCTGGTTCACCGACGCCGAGGGCCAGGAATTCGAAATCCAGGCGGACTTCCTGGTGGGCGCCGACGGTTCCCGCAGCCACTGCCGCTTCCAGATCCCCGAGGCCAACCGCAAGTGGTACTTCCACGAATACCCCTTCGCGTGGTTCGGCATCCTCGCCCAGGCACCGCGGAGCTCAGACGAACTGATTTATGCCAACTCCAAGAACGGCTTCGCCCTGATCAGCCAGCGCACTGAGAACGTGCAGCGCATGTACTTCCAATGCGACCCCAAGGAAAACGTGGCCGATTGGGACGACGAGCGCATCTGGTCCGAATTCCGCAGGCGCGTCAACGGAAACGGCTTTGAGCTCAAGGAGGGGCCGGTACTCGAGAAGATGGTCCTGCCGTTCCGCAGCTTCGTCCACACCCCGATGCGCCACGGGAACCTGTTCCTGGCCGGCGACGCTGCCCACACCGTCCCGCCGACGGGCGCCAAGGGGCTCAATTTAGCCCTGCATGATGTCAAGGTTCTCTTCGAAGGCCTCGATTCCTTCTACACAAACGGCTCCAACGCGCAGCTCGAGTCCTACAGCGACCGTGCCCTGGAACGTGTCTGGAAGGCACAGCACTTCTCCTACTGGATGACGTCCATGCTGCACACCGCGCCCGGTTCGGACGACTTCGGCCGCGCACGCCAGCTCGGCGAGCTCCACTCCGTGGTCTCTTCCCGGCATGCGCAGGCATACTTGGCTGAGTCGTACACCGGATGGCCGGCAGGGAAGTAGCTGGCGACCGCGGCTGGCTAATCGCGACGGATATCCGAGAATCCACGGCGCCGCCGGCGTAGTGGTGCCTCAGTGTGAGGCGCCGCTGCCCTTGGACCGTCCCGGAACCTCGACGTAATAGACCGACCCCGCCGCAGGAAAGAAGAAGCGATGCCCCGCGTGTCGGATTGGCTGGTAGTCGTGGCCGAAGGGATCATGCACCGTGACTCGTTCGAGGTGATCAACGCGGGTGAGGAGGCTACTGACTTCGTGCAGAGTCGCGGGGTGGGTTACTTCGCCGTCCACCTCCAAGACCCACGGCGCGTCCGTGGTCCTGCCGGCATGTTCGAGGTAAAGCATTTCAAATAGTCCCTCAAGGAGGGCTTCCAGCGTTGTCGCGTGGAACCGCTGCAAGGGATGGGCCTGCATGTTTCTCTGCTGGTTGTTCGTCCACGCTTGGCGGAGCCAGTTGAATTCCACCGTGCCCAGTGAGGGACCCAGATGCAGCTGCCTGTCCGTATCCATGGCCAGGCGGTAGTCGTTGCCGGATCGGTCAAGAATGCATGATGCTTCGTTTACGTATTCCAAGTCTTTGAGCATGGCGGCCTCGGACGGATAGTAAGAGAAATCGCCGACCTCATCGATCACCACGTAATCGTTCGGACGGATGCCCGGGACTGTGGCGTCGGTCGCCATTCCGTGAGAAAAGCCGTTGGGTTTCATGGTTGCGTCAGCTCCTTCGGAGAGACCGGTCCACGGCCAGGCTGGCCATGAATTACTCCCTCGATCAGATCACCGAAAGGATCCGCCGCCTGCGGTCTTAATGGTTTCCATATGCCAGCGGGCGCAGATTTAGCACTCTCTTAACGGCTAGGCCTCAAGCATTGGCGGCAGGCATGGCAGACTTCGGCCATGAGTATCGAGCACTGGTGGTCGAAGCTGAAGCCGTCTACCCGGAAATGGCTGATCGAGAACAACGGCGACGCGGTTCCGCCGGAAGTGGTAGTCGAGATCACCCAAGCTGGCGGCCCGATTGCTTCGGATGCATGGTGGGTTGGTCGGAGTGGGCCTTCAGGGTTTTATTTCTCGGACGAGGCGGTCGACTGGATCGAAGCGGTAGCGAACGGCGAGATGCCGGAGCGGCCCTGACAGCATCCGCCCGGGGCGCCCCTACGCTGCGCTCAGCCGACGTGGACCCACGGGCGCCGGCTGACATCGGGTTCGGCTTCACGCAGGACTTCGCGGGTGACCGGAGCGATCTCTCCCTCGCCGAGGAACAGGAAGCGAAGCAGGTTGATGACGGGGTTTCCTTCGGTCCAGCGGAAGTAGATGTGCGGCATGAGGCCGGTCACGTCACGGATGTGCAGCAGCACTGACGCGATGGTGTTGGGGACCACGGGACCGTGGACTTCCAGTATCTGGTGTCCGTGCCGGACCACGCCATGGACCTCAAGTGCGGTTTCAAAGTCGGAAGAATCGTCCACGATCACTTCCAGGAAGAGCGCCTGGTAATCCACCGGAATGTGGCTGACTTCGATGGCAGAGGTGAGTTTGTCCCGATAGGCCTCCGCGGTGAGTCGGAGGGGTTCGTGGGCGATGAGCGCAATCGGGCCGCTCAAATTGGTGGACATGAATTCCAGCGCCTGGCGGTCCAGATGGACGTGGGTGGCGTGCAGTTCGAACGAGCGCCGGATCCTCGAAAGCAGCGAGATCACGATGATCCCCACGATGAAGATCGCGGCGATCCGGATACCTTCGGGACGTTCGAAGATGTTGGCAATCGTTGTGTAGATAAAGACGACGGCGATGATCCCGAATCCGACGGTGCGCTTGCGCTGCCTCAAGCGGCGCGCCGAGAGGGTCACCGCCACAGCGGCAGATGTCATCAGCACCAACACGCCGGTGGCGTACGCGCCACCCTGGGCGTCGACGTCGGCGTTGAAAAGGAACGTGATCAGGAACCCGATGAGGGTGAACACCAGGACCAACGGGCGCACCGCACGGGCCCAGCCAGGCGCCATTCCATATCGTGGCAGGTACCGCGGGACCAGGTTCAGCAGCCCGGCCATGGCGGAGGCGCCTGCGAACCACAGGATCGCGATGGTGCTCAGGTCATAGACGGTGCCGAACCCGACGCCGAGATATTGGTGCGCGAGGAATGCCAGGGCGCGTCCATCGGCCTGGCCGCCGGGCTGGAACTCCTTCTCCGGAATCAGCACAACAGTGGTGAAGCTGGTAGCGATCAGGAAGGAACTCATGATGACGGCCGCCGTGGTCAGGAGGCGGCGGGTCCCCTTGATCCGTCCGGCGGGGTTCTCCTCTGTGTCCGAGGCACGTCCACGGATCTGCGGCATCACGGCGACACCGGTCTCGAAACCGGACAGGCCCAAGGCGAGTTTTGGAAACACCAGCAGGGCGATGCCGATCACCATGAACGGGTTTCCGTGCGAAGTGGACAGTGCATGCCACCAGTCGCCCACCGCGACCGGATGGGCGAACACCTCTACAAACGTTGAGAATACGACCACGACATTGAGGCCCAGGTAGACCGCGACGAGGACGACGGCCACGCCGATGGCTTCCTTGAATCCGCGCAGGAATACGGCGGCCAACAGGGCGAGGAGGAACAAAGTAACCAGGATGTTCTGTCCCTGCAGCCAGCCTGGGGCGAGCGGGTTTTGGATCGCGTGTGCGGTGGCGTCAGCGGCCGAGAGGGTCATGGTGATCATGAAGTCCGTCGCCGCGAACCCGAGGAGAACAAGGACGAGGATCTTCCCTCCCCAGCGGGGCAAGAGACGCTCGAGCATCGCTATGGATCCCTCGCCGCGGTGGCTTTCACCGGCGACGCGGTGGTACACGGGCAGGGCGCCGAGCAGCGTGACGGCCACCAGGACGATGGTGGCCAAAGGGGAGATCACTCCCGCGGCCAAGGCCGCGATGGCGGGCTGGTAGCCGAGGGTGGAGAAATAGTCGACACCGGTGAGGCACATGACCTGCCACCATGAATGCTTCTTCAGATGGGGATCGCCCACCGCACCGGGTCCTTGGTGCGATCCTTTGGAATCCTGCAGTCCGAACAGCAGCCATGTCCGCAAGGAGGCCATGCCGCCGGGCCGTGGGGCCGAAGGATCAGCCGGGGGCCTGCTCAAGGTAGTCATGGTGTCCTTTCCGCGCGACGCGCAGGCACCGCGATCATTGCTGAAGATAGCACCGACTACAGGTGTTTTCGCTGGTTGAAGCCGATCTTGATGAATCCTTAACGTCGATGTCGCGGAAGCCGCAGGGCGGCCGAAAGAAGCCACGCCTGTTAAGAAGCCGTCAAGATTCGGCCCCGCGGTGTTAAGGAACCATCAGGAACCGCTTTTCACGTCAAGCCAAGGAGTTGACTGGCATCAGCCCCGCAAACGGGGCACGAATGAAAGGACGTTCCAATGGCCGACGTGGCTGTTGTGGGGATCTTCGTGGTGTCCATGGGGATCGTGATGTGGATTGCCCACCTGCTGGGCAAAATCGTCGACGGCGATGGGCCGGTGAACGGGCAGTGAGCGCGGACGCCGTGATGTGGTTGGTCCTGTTCATTGCAGGCCTGTGTTTGTTCGGCTACCTGCTGGCCGTCTTGATCCACCCGGAAAAGTGGTGATTCGGGATGGTTTTCAGCATTGCCTCCTTCGTCACCCAGGTAGCCGTTCTGCTTTTGCTGCTGATCTTGGTGCACAAGCCGCTGGGCGTTTACCTCGCCAGCGTGTTTGAGGGCAAGAAGTCAACGCGGGTGGAACGGCTGTTCTACCGATGGTCCGGGGTGGACCCAAATACCGAACAGCGCTGGTCGATATACCTGCGCAGTGTCCTGGTCTTCTCTGCCGTGTCCATCCTGCTGGTCTTCCTTCTCCAACGGCTCCAAGGCGTCCTCGCCGGGAACAACTCCCTCCCTGGCGTGGATCCTTGGACGGCCATGAACACGGCCATCTCCTTTGCTACGAACACGAACTGGCAGACGTACACGCCGGAGACCACCATGGGCATCTTCGCGCAGATGTGCTTGCTGGCCGTGCAGAACTTCCTCTCCGCCGCCGTCGGAATCGTGGTGGTGGTCGCCCTGATCCGCGGCATCGCGCGGACCCGGACGGACAGGCTGGGGAATTTCTGGGTGGACCTGGCTCGCACTTCGTTCCGCGTGCTGCTCCCGATGGCTGCGCTCGCGGCCATCGTGATGGTGATCGGCGGTGTGGTGCAGAATTTCTGGTCCACCGACGTCGTCAATCAAGCAACAGGCGTCACCCAGACCATCCCCGGCGGCCCGGTAGCCTCCCAAGAGGCCATCAAGATCCTCGGCACGAACGGCGGTGGCTACTTCAATGCCAATTCCTCGCACCCGTTCGAGAACCCGAACGTCTTCATCAGCATGTTCGAAGTCTTCTTGATCCTGCTCATTCCTTCCGCATTGCCGTACGCCTATGGCCGCATGGTGGGGGACCAGCGGCAGGGGTACACGGTTGTCGGCGTCATGGGCACGCTCTGGCTGACGTCCACGGTGCTGATGGGCTGGGCCGTTGCAGGCGCTGCGGGAACGGCAACCGCGGCAGCCGGCGGTTTGGGCGAGGGCTTTGAACAGCGCTTCGGCGCGGCCCAGAGCTCCATCTTTGCCACCGCCACCACCCTGACTTCAACAGGAGCAATCAACGTGGCCCACGATTCCCTGCCGCCTCTGGCCGGCGGCGTGGCCATGGTGAACATGATGCTCGGTGAAGTGGCCCCCGGCGGCACGGGGTCAGGGCTTTATGGCCTGCTCATCCTTGCGATCGTCTCCGTGTTCATCGCCGGGCTCATGGTGGGCCGCACACCGGAATTCCTTGGCAAGAAGATCGGGCCACGGGAAATGAAGCTCGCAGCCATGTACATCCTCGTGACGCCGGTGGTGGTGCTGGCCACGGCCGGAATCACAGTCCTGCTTCCGGACGCCATGGCCAACGCGCCTGCCTCCGGTCCGCACCAATTCAGTGAGGTGCTCTACGCGTTCACCTCCGGAGCCAACAACAATGGCTCCGCGTTCGCCGGCATCACCACCTCCGGCCCCTACCTGTCCACCATCATGGGAATCGCCATGCTCCTGGGCCGCTATCTGCCCATCGTGCTGGTGCTGGCCCTGGCGGGTTCCATGGCCAAACAACCCAAGATCCCGGCATCCTCCGGAACAGTGCCCACCCATGGCTGGCTCTTCGGTTCGCTCCTGCTCTCCGTCACCGTGATCATGACGGCGTTGAGCTACTTCCCTGCCCTCGCCCTGGGCCCCCTCGCAGAAGGACTCCTCAAATGACCCCGTCCACAACGGACACCGCCGCCCAGACCTACGCAGACGGAAACCCCCTGGGCACTCCGGGGGAGCACAAACACCACACCAAAGCGCCGGCGAAGCTGGACTTTGCCAGCATCCGAACCGCCCTGCCGGTCGCAGTACGGAAGCTGGGGCCGCGCCAGATGATCCATTCGCCCGTGATGTTCACCGTGCTGGTCGGGGCTGCTCTCTGCACAGCCATCTGCATCCTCAAACCAGCCGTGTTCGGCATCTCGGTGACAATCTGGCTTTGGCTGACAGTGCTCTTCGGTACCTTGTCGGAAGCCATCGCCGAGGGCCGCGGCAAGGCCCAAGCAGACAGTCTCCGGGCCAGCAGGAAAGGCGTCGTTGCCCGGCTTCGGCTGGAGGACGGCACCCTCAAGGAAGTGCCGGGAACGGAACTGCGGAAGAACGACGTCGTGATGTGCGAAGCCGGGGACGTCATCCCTTCCGATGGCGAGATCATCGAAGGCCTGGCGAGCGTGGACGAATCCACCATCACCGGTGAATCGGCGCCAGTGATCCGTGAATCCGGCGGCGACCGCTCCTCGGTAACCGGCGGCACCAAGGTCCTTTCGGACCGCATCGCCGTTCGCATTACAGCTGAAGCGGGCGAAACGTTCATCGACCGGATGATCAAGCTTGTGGAAGGCGCCGTCCGGCAAAAGACGCCCAACGAAATCGCACTCCACGTCCTCCTTGTCTCGCTGACCATCGTCTTCCTTGCAGTCACCATGAGCTTGGCACCGTTCGCTTCGCTGCCGGGGGCAACGCCGTCGCCGATCGTGCTGGTGGCGCTGCTCGTCTGCCTGATCCCGACGACGATCGGGGCGCTCGTGCCGGCCATCGGCATCGCCGGCATGGACCGCTTGGTGCAGCACAATGTCCTGGCCACGTCCGGCCGCGCCGTGGAGACCGCGGGAGACATCACCACCCTGCTGCTCGACAAGACCGGCACCATCACCTACGGCAACCGCCGGGCGGTCAACTTCTTCCCGGCCCATGACGTCGAGCGGTCCGAACTCATCGAAGCGGCACGCCTGTCGAGCCTGGCTGATGAGACGCCGGAGGGACGCTCGATCGTGGATCTCGCGGCGGAAAAGGGCGTCGGCGGCCCGGACCTCGCCGCACTCCTGAAGGGCTCGGAAGAGTTTGCGGTTGTCGAGTTCAGTGCGAGCACGCGCATGAGCGGCCTGGATCTCGACGGACGGAAGATCCGCAAGGGCGCGGCAACCGCCGTCGCGAAGTTCGTGGCGGATGCCGGCGGCCAGACGCCTGCCGAGGTGGACCGGAAGGTGCGGGAAATCTCCGCCCAGGGCGGCACGCCGCTGTTGGTGGCCGGCGTCGGGCACGACGGCGGAGCCCGGGTCCTCGGCACGATCCACCTTGCCGATGTGGTCAAGCCGGGGATGCACGCCCGCTTCGCCGAACTGCGCCGGATGGGCATCCGGACGGTGATGATCACGGGCGACAACCCCATCACGGCCAAAGCAATTGCTGCGGAGTCCGGCGTCGACGATTTCGTTGCCGAGGCCACCCCCGAAGACAAGCTTGCTGTCATCAAGGACGAGCAGGCGCACGGCCGGCTGGTAGCCATGACCGGTGACGGCACCAACGACGCCCCCGCGCTGGCCGCGGCGGATGTCGGCGTCGCCATGAACTCGGGCACGCCGGCCGCCAAGGAAGCTGCAAACATGGTGGACCTGGACTCGGATCCCACCAAGCTCATCAACATTGTGGGCATCGGCAAACAGCTGCTCATCACCCGCGGCGCCCTGACCACGTTCTCGGTGGCGAACGACGTCGCAAAGTACTTCGCGATCGTTCCGGCGCTGTTCACCTCTGTATTTCCAGGGCTTGCCCGATTGAACATCATGGGCCTGGCGTCGCCTTCCTCGGCCATCCTGTCCGCGGTGATCTTCAACGCCTTGATCATCATCGCCCTGGTTCCGCTCGCCCTGCGCGGCGTCAAATACCGTGCCGTTTCGGCGAACCAGGCGCTCGCCAGGAACCTGGCCATCTACGGCCTCGGCGGCCTTGTGGCTCCCTTCATCGGGATCAAGCTCATCGACCTGCTCATTTCCCTCATCCCCGGCATCGGCTAGGAGAGAATCATGAACACCCTTCCCGGCTATCTTCGGCAAGCAGGAACGGCCCTCCGCTTCCTGCTCCTGGCCACTGTGGTCCTTGGATTGATCTACCCCCTGGCGATTTTCGGTATCGGCCAGGCCGTTGCGCCCTTCCAAGCCAACGGCTCCATCGTGCGGGACGCATCCGGAAAGCCCGCAGCTTCCGCACTGATTGCGCAAGTCTCCGCCAACGACGCCGGCATCCAGAATCCGTTGTGGTTCCACGCCCGCCCCTCGGCGGCGAAATGGGACCCGGGGGCGTCCACCGCCAGCAACCTGGGACCCAACGATCCCAAACTGCTTGACGCCATCAAAGCCAACCGCGCCGCCGTCGCCGCCGCAGAGGGGGTCAAGGAATCCGACGTCCCAGCCGACGCCGTCACGGCGAGCGGTTCCGGGCTGGACCCGCAGATCTCGGTGGCATATGCCCGCCTGCAGGTGCGCAGGGTGGCCAAGGCACACGGGCTGAGTCCTGAGACGGTCCAGGCCATGGTGGACCGCCGCACGGTCACGGGACTCGAGGCCTTCCTGGGGCAGCCGTCCGTGAACGTCACGGAGTTGAACCTGGACGTCGCCGCAGCGGCCGTCAAATAGAGGAAACCGACAAAGTGTGCGCGGCCGGTCCCGCGGGCACCCCCCGCGTTCAACAAGTGAAAGAATGACCACATGGCACGGGCAACGCTGCGCATTTTCCTCGGGGCAGCCCCGGGGGTGGGGAAGACCTACGCCATGCTTGAAGAAGCCCACCGGCTGCGCGGGCGTGGCGAAGACGTGGTGGTGGCTTTCGCCATGGACCACGGGCGCAGCGACACCCGGGCCTTGATGGACGGGCTGGAAGTCATTCCTCCGCACAGAATCGCGTATCGGGATACCAGCTTTGAAGAGATGGACGTCGACGCGGTCCTGGCACGCAAGCCGCGCACCGCCGTCGTCGATGAATACGCCCACTCGAACATCCCCGGAAGCCGCAACCCCAAGCGTTGGCAGGACGTCGAGGAATTGCTCAACGCCGGAATCAACGTCCTCTCCACCGTCAACGTGCAGCATCTGGCATCCCTCGGTGACGTCGTGAGTGCCATCACCGACGTCCGGCAGGCGGAAACAGTGCCCGACGACGTCGTGCGGCGTGCGGACCAGATCCACCTTGTCGACATCTCACCGGAGCTGCTGCGGCAGCGTTTGGGCGACGGCAAGATCTACTCGGCGGACAAGATCGACGCCGCGTTGTCCAACTACTTCCGGATGGGCAACCTGACGGCTTTGCGGGAACTGGCGCTGCTGTGGCTGGCCGACCGCGTGGATGAAGGGCTCGCGAAGTACCGTTCGGAACAGGGGATCGAGGCGAGCTGGCCCGCCCGCGAACGCATCGTCATCGGGCTCACGGGCGGCCCCGAAGGGGAAGTCCTCGTCCGCCGGGCTGCCCGGATCCTCAAGCGCGTCAACGGCGGCGACTTGCTCGCGGTGCACGTCCGCGCCGCGGATGGCGTGGCGTCGGAATCCCCGCAGGCGTTGGAAGCCCAGCGCTTGTTGGTCCGGGATTTGGGTGGCAGCTACCACACGGTGGCGGGGGAGGATCCGGCCAAGGCTTTGCTTGACTTCGCGCGCAGCGTGAACGCGACGCAGATCGTCGTCGGGATTTCGCGACGCCGGAGCCTCGTCGCCCGGCTGACGGGCCGCGGGATCGGCAACCGGGTGGTGCGGGACTCCGGCGATATTGACGTGCACATGGTTTCGCATCCTTTGGGTGGACGGGGCGTCGACCGTCCGCGGCAGCGCGACCTTGGCCGCACGCGGGTGATCGTCGGGTTCGCCATGGCGGTGGTCCTTCCGGTTCTTTTGCAGCTCCTCCTGGCCGCGAGCCCCACGCACAGCATTGCGACGGCGGTGCTCGTCCAGCTGACGGGCTCGGTTGCCGTGGCGCTGGTCGGTGGGTTGTGGCCCGCCTTGCTCGGTGCCTTGTGGAGCAGCCTGTTGGTGAACTTCTTCTCCATACCGCCCGTGGGGACCCTGACCATCAGCGACCCCGAGAACATCCTTGCCTTACTGGTCTTCGTGGGCGTTTCGGCAGCTGTGGCCGCCGTCGTGGACGTCTCGGCGAGGCGTTCCAAGGAAGCCGCCCGCGCCCGTGCCGAGGCCGCCACCCTGGGTGACCTGACGCGCGGAGCATCGAGCGCGGAGGACACCGTCGAAGGACTTTTGAAGCAGGCGCTGGACGTATTCCAGATGCGCGGCGCGGCGTTGTACCGGGCCGCGGGTTCCGCCGGCGCTGCGAACGCCGGCTGGCGCCTCGTCGCGAAGGCCGGTGAGGCTGCGCCGTTCCCCGGCGACGGCGGCGAAAACACCGAACAAATCGACGCCGGAACCCGGCTGGTCCTCTCCGGCCGCATCCTGCCGGCCAGCGACCGCCGCTTGCTTAGCGCCTTCGGCGCGCATCTTTCGGCGCAACTCGAGCGGCGACAATTGGCGGCGAGCCGGCGTGAGGTCATGCGTTTGGCCGAGAGCAACACCATGCGCACATCCATCCTGCGTGCCGTTTCCCATGATTTGCGGACTCCGCTGGCCGGGATCAAGTTGGCTGTAGGCGGCTTGCGGCAAAGCAACGTCCACTACACACCCGAGGAGGAACAGGAACTGTTGGCAACCATCGAGGAATGCTCGGACAGGCTGGACGTCCTCGTGGGGAACCTCCTGGACATGTCCCGCATTACCTCGGACTCGGTGAATGCCCTCATTCGCCCGGTGCGCTGGTACGAAGTGATCCCCACCGCCCTCCATGGCATGCCGCCGGGCCGGGTGCGGGTGGACCTGCCGGGAAATATGCCGGAGATCGACGCCGACGCCGGCATGCTGGAGCGCGTCATCGCCAACATCGTGGAGAACGCCATCAAGTACGCCCCGGATTCCGATGTTGTGCTGGTGGGAGCCGCGGGTGGCTTCAGTTCGTCCAGCCTGGACGGGAGGCCGTCCGGAGAACTGCGCATCATCGACCACGGCCAAGGAGTCCCCGCCGAAAGCGTAGTCAGGATGTTCCAGCCGTTCCAGCGGCTCAACGACGTCCCTTCCACTACCGGGGTTGGCTTGGGGCTCGCCGTGGCCAAGGGATTCACGGAAGCGATGGGAGGCACCCTCACCGCGGAAGAGACTCCGGGCGGCGGACTGACCATGGTGATCCGGCTTCCGTTGTCCACGGGGGTCGCCTTCCCGCACGAGGAGGCGCAAGCTCCCATGGAAGCGCAATCGGTTCTCTTGCAACGCCGCCATGTGCCGCCGTCGGGCAGTCCGGATAGCGCCACCAGGGAGGCCCTATGAGCAACGTCCTGGTAGTGGACGACGATCCCCATATCGTCAAGGCGTTGCGGATTACGCTCCAAGCCCACGGCTACACCGTGGCCACCGCGTCCGACGGCGAATCGGCCTTGCGCTCTGCCGCCCAGCACCCGGTGGGCGTCTTGATCCTCGACCTGGGCTTGCCAGACATCGACGGAACCACGGTCATCTCGCGCCTGCGTGAGTGGAGCAGCGTGCCCATCCTGGTCCTCTCCGCGCGTCACGGCTCCGACGACAAGGTGGAAGCCCTTGACGCCGGAGCGGACGACTACATCACCAAGCCGTTCGGGCTCGACGAACTGCTGGCGCGCCTCCGAGCCATACTGCGGCGCACCACGGATCCGGGCGAAGAAGCGCCTGTGCTCGTGACTGAAGCGTTCACGGTGGACCTGGCCATGAGACGCGTAACGCGCGACGGCGAGGACGTCCGGCTGACGCCGACGGAGTGGAGGATCGTGGATCTCTTCGTGCGCAATCCCGAGAAACTGATCACCCAACAGCAGCTCCTCAGCGAGGTCTGGGGCCCGGCCTATGCCAAGGAAGCCAATTACCTGCGCGTGTACATGGCGCAGCTCCGGCGGAAACTCGAACTGGAGCCCGGGAACCCGCGCCACCTGATCACCGAGGTGGGGATCGGGTACCGCTTCATGCCGTGAGGCGGGCTTTCAGGCCGCCTCGGACCCGGCCAACTGCACAGTTTCCCCGGCTTCGACAAGCCGCGCATACGCGCCGCCGGTATCGCGAAGCTGCCCGGGAGTTCCGAACTCCACGATCGCGCCGCCCGAGAGCACTGCGAGCTGATCGGCTTTCTCCACCGTCGAGAGCCTGTGGGCGATGGTCAGGGTAGTCCGGCCAACCGCCAACCGGTCGAGCGCCGCCTGGACATGGGCTTCCGTGGCGTTGTCCAGGGCGGACGTGGCCTCGTCGAGGACGAGCACTTTGGGATTGCGCAGGATGGTTCGGGCAATGGCCAAGCGCTGCTGCTCTCCTCCGGAGAACCGGTGGCCCCGGGCCCCGACCATCGTGTCCAGGCCGTCGGGCAAGCTTGCGATCAGATCAGCGATCTGGGCCGAGGCCAGCGCCTTCCACAGGACGGCGTCGTCCGCGCCGGGTGCAGCGAGGAGCAGGTTCTCCCGGATGGTGTCGTGAATCAGGTACGTCTCCTGGGACACCACGCCTACTATTTTCGTCAGCTCCTCCGGGGCGATGTCGCGCACATCCACGCCGTCGATGGTGATCCGCCCGGCGGTGGCGTCATGCAGGCGCGGGAGCAGCGAGCCCAGCGTCGATTTACCGGAGCCTGTGGGGCCCACGATTGCGGTACTGGTGCCGGCCGGGAGCGTGAGGTCGACGTCGAGCAGAACGTCAGTGCCGCCGTCGTACGCGAAACGGACGCCCTCGAAGCGGACCTCGCCGCGCACTGCGGCCGGGTCCAGCGGGACGGGCCGCGCAGGGGGAGTGATTTCCGGAGACAGGTCCAGGTACTCAAAGATGCGGCTGAACAGGGCCATCGCCGTGACCCATTGGACGCCGAGATCCAGCAAGCTCATGACCGGGCGGAAGATGGCACCCTGCAGGGCGGTGAACGCCACGAGCGTGCCGATGGTCATGCCTCCGCTGGTGACGGGCAGCCCGGCGGCGAGGTAGATCAGCGCCGGGATGGCCGAGAAGATGATGCCCATGGTGGACATCCGCCAGCGGCCTGCCAGTTGGGAGCGCATCTCCAGGCCGATCAGCCGTTTGGAGCTTTCCGTGTAGCGGTGTGCGTCGCGCTTGGTGGTACCGAGGGTTTTGGAGAGCCGGACGCCGGAGACCGACAGCCCTTCCTCGACCTGCGTGTTCATGGTGGCCAGTTCGCTCTGCAGCGTGGACGTGATGTTGCGCCGGAGCAGGGCCACCCGGCGGGTGAACCAAACGGCTGGCGGGATCACTATCAGGGACAGGAGCGAGAGCCCGGGCGAAATGGCCACCATGGCGATGGCGGTGGCGACGGCCGTCGTCAGGTTGGAGGCAACACCGGTCGCGGTTGAGGTGATGACTTGCTGCAGGCCGGAAATGTCGTTGTTCAACCGCGACTGTACCTCGCCGCTGCGGGTCCGGGTAAAGAATCCCAGTGATTGCTGCTGCAGGTGCGTGAACAAGCGAGTGCGCAGGGTGTGCATGATCTTCTGGCCCATGCCCGTGGTCATCCAGGTCTGCAGCACGCCAATCAGCGCGGTCGCGGCGGCCACGGCGATCAATCCGGCGGCGAGCCACGCGAGAAGCGGCAGATCCTTGCCGGGCAGCGCGACGTCGATGATGTGGCGGACCAGGAACGGCTGCGCCAGGCCGATGATGCTGGAAGCGCTGATGAGAAGTACGACGACGGCGATAGTCGCCTTGTGCGGGGTGAACAGCGCCGCGATCCGCTTGAGGCTCACGGGATGCTGTTGTAGCTGGGTGCGGTCCGCAGGATTGAGGCGGGCGGGGCCGCGGCCGGGACTTCGTGCTCCAGCGCCCGGTCGATGGGGATTTTGGGTGAGGATGTTCTCCGTCATAAGCACCACCTCCAGTGGCGAGCGGGGCGCGGGAGTCGCGCCTACTAATACAGAGGTTACCTCACTATGTGGTTACTGGTCAAATTGTTAGACTGACGGCATGCACTCACAGCCCCCTGATTCGGCCGACCTTGGCGATCTCTTCCATGCCGCTTTCCGGGGGTTGCGCCGGACCTGGGCTGAGCAGCTGTCGCCGTGGGAGCTGACGCCGCACCAATGGCGGGCGCTCATGACACTGATGCGCCCCGCGCCGGGGGATCCGATGCGGTTGAAGGACCTGGCGGAACGGTTGCGCATTGCGCCACGTTCGGCCACGGAAGTGGTGGACCAGCTCGAGGTCAAAGGCCTCGTGCGTCGCGATCCGGACCCCACAGACCGGCGGGCCACCCTTGTCGCCGCCACGGCGGACGGGCAGCAGCTCTTCGCGAAGATCAGCGCCGAACGGCGTGGCAAGTCCTCCGAGTACTTTGCCCGGCTCAGCGCAGAAGATCGCGCCGAACTGGCCCGGATTCTGGGGCAGCTCCGGGATTGAGGCCAACGCCGGCTGCCTGCCAAGTTGCCGCAGAGTAGGTAGAGTCGAAGCCATGACTCGCCGGAAGGTTCCAGTTGCCCTCGTCGCGCTCCCTTTCGCGTTGTGCCTGATGGCACTTGCGCCCGCGGAGACCGCAGGGGCCGAATCCTGCAGTTCGCAGGGCCTCTTAGGTGTGGTTGGCATGTGTTCTCCCAATAGCTCCCAGTCTCCACGGCCGTCGGTCAAACCCACACCGTCCGCCACGGCCAGCCCACCGGTACAACCGCAACCCCAACCGGATCCCGGCGTCGTAGTTCCTCCCGGTGGCGCGTCACCGCCCTCGCTCGCGGTGACCGCGCAGCCGAGCCCCACGCAGGTTGCGCCACCCGCTACAACGGTGGCAACAGTCCCGCCCCCGACCGTTTCCAACCCGGGCCCCTCGGTGCAAACTTCAACCTCGGCGGCGGTCGCGTCCCGGATTGACCCCGGCACCCCGGCCCAGGGCGACCATCCCATCGCTCCAAGCGTCTCGGTCGCTGGAATCCTGTTGGCCTTCGGCGGAACCCTGATTGCCGCGGGCGGAGTGGTTGGCCTCAGAAGATATCCACGGCTCTAACCCGGTCCCCCGAACCATCGGGAAACAGGTAATGGCCGACCCTGCCTCATTCCGAGGTGCGTTCCTAGGATGGAAAGCAAGTCGACAAGCTTTCACTGGAAGAGGGACAAACCATGGCTACTGGACAAGGACGGGTCGCCGTCATCACCGGAGCGTCGTCAGGAATCGGCGCCGCCACGGCGCGGGCCCTGGCCGCCGATGGGTACCGGGTCGCGCTGCTCGCACGGAGGGCCGATCGGATCCGGGCGTTGGCTGAAGAGCTCGGGGATGGTGCTATCGCCATTGAGGCGGATGTCACCGATCGCGGCTCACTAGTGGCCGCTGCGGAGCGGGTCAAGGCCGAGTTCGGCGGGACCGACGTCTTGGTGAACAACGCGGGGATCATGCTGCTCGGTCCGTTCTCTTCGGATCAGCAGGAGGACTACCGCCAGATGATCGAGGTGAACCTCATCGGGGCTATCACCGCGACGGAGGTCTTTTTGGACCAGCTCCGCGACGGCGGCGGGGACCTGGTGAACATCTCTTCCGTCGCGGGCAGGACGGCCCGGCCCGGCAACGGCGTCTATGCCGCGACGAAGTGGGGCATCAACGGCTGGTCGGAATCGCTGCGGCAGGAACTTCAACCGGGGATCCGCGTCACGGTCATCGAACCCGGAGCGGTTGCCACCGAGCTGCCGAGCCACATCACGCATGAGCAGACCAGGGCGGGCGCCGAGGCGATGTACAGCCAAGTGACCGTCACGGCCGAGGACATCGCCGAAGTGATCGCGTTCGCCGTCAGCCGCCCCTCGCGCCTGACCATCAACGAGATCCTGCTCCGTCCCGCCGGCCAGGCCTGAAACACATAGCCGTGTGTCGCCGTCGTCGAAACTAAGGTATGGAATGGACAACAGGACCGAGGTGCAGGACTTCCTGACATCGCGTCGCGCCCGGGTCACCCCGGAACAGGCCGGGATTCCCGTCTACGGGCGTAACCGGCGCGTCAAGGGCCTTCGTCGCGAGGAAGTTGCGATGTTGGCAGGCGTGAGCGTGGATTACTACGTGCGCATGGAGCGTGGCAATCTCTCCGGCGTCTCGGAGAGTATTCTCGACGCGGTTGCGCGCACGCTCCAGCTAAGCGAGGTTGAGCACGCCCATCTCTACGATCTCGCCAACACAGCCAACAGCAACGGGGCCCGCCGCGCGCGCCCGGCGACTCTCCACGTGCGCCCGGCTGTGCAGCGCATACTCGATTCGATCGGCGCACCGGCGTGGGTCAGGAACGGCAAAGCCGATTTCCTTGCCGGCAACCGCCTGGGACGGGCGCTCTATGCGCCGATATTCGTCGATCCCAGACGGCCGGGAAACACCGCCCGGTTCCTCTTCCTGGATCCCCGCGCCGCGGACTTCTATCCCGACTGGCCGGAAATGGCCCGCGGCATGGTCGCAACGCTTCGCACCGAGGCAGGCAAACACCCCTACGACAAAGGCCTTACCGACCTCGTCGGTGAGCTCGCGACCCACAGTGGACCCTTCCGGCAGCTCTGGGCCTCACACGAGGTCCTCGTCCACCGCAACGGCACCAAGCGCCTTCGGCATCCCGTTGTCGGTGATCTGGAGCTCACCTATGAGGCCATGCAGCTGACCACGGATGAAGGCCTGACCTTGCTCATCTATGCCGCCGATCCAGGCTCCCGGTCCGAGGAGGGGCTCCGGCTGCTCAACAGCTGGGCACCCGAGGAGGCCGCTGAAGCCGGACCTTCCGCACCCCTGAACGAATCACTAACGAGGAGAACCCCATGACCGAACAATCCCGTGCCCAGCAACTCGTCGGAGACATCTCACCAAAACTGGCCTCACTTACCGACGACGTCCTCTTCGCTGACGTCTGGGAACGGCCCGAGTTGGCCAAACGGGACCGGAGCCTGATTACCGTTGCCTGTCTCGTGGCAAGCGGCAGCACCGAGCAGCTTTTTGGACACTTGCGGCTTGCGAAGGCCAACGGACTCAGCGAAACCGAATTGAGCGAGGCTATTACGCACCTGGCGTTCTACGCGGGCTGGCCGAAGGCGATGTCCGCCATGGCGGTCGCCAAGCAAGTATTTGCCGAGTAGCCAGGTCCGCGTTTGGGGGCGATTGGCGTTGGTGGCCGGTTCGCTGCCCGGAGTCAGGCCTGCGGTGTTTGGCCTTGGAGTGAGGCGATCTGTGCACGCGCGGCTGCGGTCGCGACGAGCGCGGTGAGCTGTTCGACCAAGACGAGCTGCTTGTCGCGGTTCAAGGCGCCCGTGTTTGTGAGGACCTGCACGCGCACGTAGTTGATAGCTCAGCGGTCATTGGTTGCGCCATCCTTGCACGTCGCTGTCACCGTGTCTTTCTTTGCGCAATCATTTGCGGATCGTCCGGCTTGACGTCCTTGGAAGTGCGGTTCTTCGGCCGGTGCGGCGGGATCGGTTCGGACGCGAAGCGTCGTGGTCCGCTCCACATTGAGGGCGGGGCGTCGATCGCGTAGGCCAGCGCGTACGCGACCTTTTCGTAGTTGACGCGCCAGCCCCTGAAGTGGGGCCAGGCTTGTTCGGCGGTGACCTCTACCGGGTAGTCGACGGTCTGCAGGAGCTCCACGGCCGCTTGAAAGTCTTCGAATTTAACGTCGAGTTCGGAATCGGGATCGGGGTCTTCCTCGACCGGGATACGAATGGCCCGCGCCACTTGGTTCAGGCAGGTGAACCCCATTCGAAGGACCAGCCGTGCCCGGGTGCTCGGGGCAGATCCCGGACTGAGGGAAAGCTGCAACGCGGCCGCGTCCATGACGCTGAGGAGGGAGTTGAGCCAATTCGATTGCGGCGACGGCGAACGGAACCATACCAAGGTGAGGTACGTGCTGTGTGATTCGGCGACGTCCGCGGCCCATCGCTCCCATCTTTGGTAAAGCTCGCTGAGTTCGCTGGTGCTGGTTTGTGCGGCCATGCCGAACCGCGTGCGCACTAGAAGCTCCGGTCCCCATGACGGTGAGCCTGCCCTCGATACCAGGAGCGTTACCTCCGCTTCACGCCTGTTGAAGGCCGAATAGAGCGTCGGCAGATAACCGATCTGCAATGCGATGACGATCAATCCGGTGTAAGCGGCTATGTAGACCAACACCGTGTTGCCGACATTGGATGGGGCAGCGTAGCCGAGGGTGAACATTGCGGAGCCGGCTTCGCTTGAGGCTTGCCAGAAGTCGCCGTCGACGAAGGGAAGGAGCAGCAGACTGAACGACAGATCGAACAGGATCACCCAAACCAGCAGGCGGACGAAGAGCGCCATCGGAGACTGCCAGGCAAGGATCCGATCACGCGCTTCGTATGAAGTGACGGGTTTCGTGATGACAAAGAAGATTTTCGCGGTGACCAAATGGGTCACCCGTGAAAGGTTGCTGTGCAGCGGCCGCGGCACAATCAGCGTTCCGATCACACTCATCCAGTTCAGGAGCAACCCAAGCAGCCCGACTGAAAAACACGCCCACACGATTACTGTCAATGCGCTCTTTCGACATTGTTAGACACCAATACAGCTATTGACCACCGGTGGGGACAAAGCTGGTGAGGCTCGTATCATTCATTCCACCATCGGACCTTGTCAAGGGTGGTGGGTTCCGCGGCTACCCCCTCCGCTCAACCGCCGCAAGAATGGCCTCGCCGAGTTCAAGCGGCTTGGTGAACTGGGGCCAGTGCCCGGTGGGCAGATCCATGAATTCGACGTCGTTGATGCGCGCGAGCTCAGCGACGAAGGGGTGGCCGGATTCGATCCATTCGCCGAGCAGGCTGGAGGGGAACTCGCACGCGATGATGGTGGCCGGGACGTCGTAGCGGCGCACATCGTGCAAGCGCTGTTTATCGCTCGTCACGTTCTTTGGCTCCGGGATGGCGCGTGCGCGGAAGGCCGCCCGCAGCTCCTCGTTGAGGTCCACGAGATCCTCATTTTCGAAAAGCTCCCATGGTGGCAAGGGCACGGCATCGCCTTCGACCGGCAGTTCGTCGTTGATGACACCGCCCTCGCCCAGCGGGCCGCTATCTACGTAGACCGCCCGGACCACGCGGTCCGGGCGGGCGTCGACGGCGCCGTGGATGATGGCACCTCCGCCGGAGTGGCCGACCAGTACTACCGGATTGCCAACGGCGTCGACCGCCGCCACTACTGCTTCGATGTGATCCCTGAGGCCGATCCCTGACCTCGGGGCGTCAACAGCTTCCAGCCCAGGCAGCGTGAGCGGGTGGACCGTATGCCCTGCAGCAACGAGCGGCGGGGTGACCTCCGACCATGAAGAAGCGTCCAACCAGAATCCGGGAACCATGATGATATCCATGCCGGTACCCTACGACGGGCCACCGACAGAATGAACCCTTGAGTTGGTCCCGCACGCCGGAACGCCAACAGCTCACACTGCCGCGGTCCGTCCCGTTCGAAGGAGGGGCGCGAAGAACGCGGCGAGTTCCGCCGTCGCGGTCAAGGGCAACACGTTCGCCACGTACTGGTCCGGCCGCACCACCACCACGACGCCGCCGCGGTGGAGGCCGCGCAGCTCGAAGATGTCGGCCGAAGGATCGGTGCCGTAGACGTTCTCGAGGTAGGTGAGCTTGAACGGTCCGACCTGCGGCTTGAACGCTTCCGGCACCGCTCCGATGTCGACGCTCGTGTGCTCCTGCTGGTAGATCACCTTCACGTCGAACCACGCGTCCCGGTCAGCGCCCGACGGCGTTGCGGCCAAAGGCGAGTCCGGCGAGTTCGCGATCCACTCGGCAAAGTCGACGACCGGCGACGTTCCCCCTTGTGCCGTTCCGGCAGCTTCGCTTGCGTCCGCGAAGACATAGATGCGCCACCGTCCATCCGCCTTGGCCTGGTGGCCGAGCTGGAGCGGGTTGGTATCGCAGATCCGCACCACGGGAGCGGACTTGAAACGCTTCCCGATGGTGAATCCCGTGGCCAGGTCTTGATGCGTAGGCTCGGCGATGAGCGGTGAGGGAGCGTAGTGGGTCATGAAGCCGGCAGGGAACTCCGCGGTGCTCACGTAGAAGTTCTCCAGCTCGGTGGGATCCTCGAATTCTTCGGGCTTCTTCGCCATGAGCGTGGACCACTCTTTGTCGAAGTCGATGAGGTTCTTGGCAATGACCTGGCGTTCGGCGGAGTACGTGGACAGCAAGCTCTCTGGGCTGCGGCCTTCGAGTACGTGTCCGAGCTTCCAGGCAAGGTTGAAGCCGTCCTGCATGGAGACGTTCATGCCTTGGCCGGCTTTGGCGCTGTGGGTGTGGCATGCGTCGCCGGCAATGAACACACGCGGAGTGCGGGTGCCGCGCTCGTTCGGCAGGACGTCGTCGAACCTGTCCGTGAGGCGGTGGCCCACTTCGTAGACGCTGTGCCACGCGACGTTGCGGACATCGAGCGTGTAGGGATGGAGGATTTCGTTGGCCTTGGCGATGATCTCGTCGATGGTGGTGTTGCGCACGGAGCGGTTGTCGTTCCGGTTCACTTCGCCGAGGTCGACGTACATGCGGAAGAGGTGGCCGCCTTCGCGTGGGATCAAAAGGATGCTGCCGCCAGTGCCGGACTGGATGGCGCATTTCGTGCGGATGTCGGGGAAGTCCGTGACGGCAAGGACGTCCATGACGCCCCAGGCGTGGTTGGCCTGGTCGCCGGCCAGGGTGCAGCCGATCGACTCCCGCACTTTGCTCCGCGCGCCATCGGCCCCTAGGACGTACTTGGCCCGGACAACGCGCTCCTGGCCTTCGTTGGGTCCTGCTGTGTGGAGGAGGGTGACGGTGACGGGGTAGTCGCCTTCGCCGGTGACCTCAAGACCGCGGAACTCGTATCCGTAATCGGGGGACATGCGGGCAGGGGAGTTCGCCATGAATTCGGCGAAGTAGTCCAGCACGCGCGCCTGGTTGACGATCAGGTGCGGGAATTCGCTGATGTCTCCTGTGGGATCGTCCAGGGCGCGGGCGGTCCGGATGATGCGGGAGGGATCCGAGGGGTCCGGCTTCCAGAATGCCATCTCGGTGATCCGGTACGCCTCGGCAATAATCCGTTCGGCGAATCCGAAGGCCTGGAACGTTTCCACGCTCCGTGCCTGGATACCGTCGGCCTGGCCGATCGCGAGCCTTCCGGGGCGGCGCTCCACGATCCGGGTTGTGACTCCCGGGAACTGGGACAACTGCGCGGCGGCGAGCATGCCTGCGGGGCCGCTGCCCACAATGAGCACGTCGACCTCGTCGGGAAGGTCGGCCGGCCGATTGAGCCCGACGCCGGCAGCCGCCTGGACTCGCGGGTCACCGGACACGTAACCGTGGTGGTGGAACTGCATGGGAATCCTCACTTCGTCGTGTGGTTGTTCAATTATAGAACTGTAAATTCTCTATCTGAACCCAGAATTGGATACAAACTGTACGGCAGGCGTGGGTGGGGGACAAGGCCTTTGCGGCGGGATGCAGGGGGTTGACGTTCCGAAACTCCCAGGCCATAGTTATCGTATACGATTTCGTACTCGATGAGGAGTAAATCTTGGAACAGGTCACCGACCACATCCTGGCCGCGGCCCGCAAGGTCATCGCGGTGCATATCAACTACCCCAGCCGGGCGGCCCAGCGCGGCCGCACGCCGGAGCAGCCGTCGTACTTCCTGAAGCCATCGACTTCCCTTGCGCTCAGTGGCTCTGCGGTAGAGCGTCCGGCTGGCTGCGAACTCCTCGGCTACGAGGGCGAGATCGCGCTGGTCATCGGCAAGCCTGCCCGCCGCGTAAGCATGGAGGACGCGTGGAGCCACGTAGAGTGGGTGACCGCCAGCAACGACCTCGGCGTCTATGACCTCCGCTACGCCGACAAGGGCTCCAACCTCCGGTCAAAGGGCGGGGACGGCTTCACCCCGGTAGGTCCCGCGCTCATCCCGGCCGCCGACGTCGACCCCTCCGGGTTGCGGATCCGCACTTGGCACAACGGTGAACTTGTCCAGGACGACACCACCGAAGACCTTTTGTTTCCCTTCGTGCGCCTCGTTGCCGATCTCTCCCAGCTCCTGACGCTCGAAACCGGCGATATCATCCTGACCGGTACCCCGGCCGGCGCCTCGGTCGCCAAGCCGGGCGACGTCGTCGAGGTTGAAGTCACCGCCGGTGATTTCAGTAGCGGCCGCCTCACCACCACAGTCACGGAGGGTACGACGGCGTTCGCGGACTTCGGTGCCTGGCCCAAGACCGATGACACCCAGCGGGAGGAGGCATACGGTTCCCGCGAAGCCGCGGGCCTCGCCCCCGTCGTGCCTGCCGCCGTCGTCCCCGTCCTCACGCCGGAGCTGAAGAAGAAACTCGAGTCCGTCGCGACCGCCACCCTGTCCAGCCAATTGCGCAAGCGCGGGCTGAACAATGTGAGTATCGACGGGTTGCAGGCCACGCGCCCGGACCGCCGGGTCGTGGGGCTCGCCCGGACGCTGCGTTATGTCCCCAACCGCGAGGACCTCTTCACAACCCACGGAGGCGGTTTCAACGCGCAGAAGCGCGCCATCGATTCCGTCAACGAAGGCGAGATCCTGGTCATGGAGGCCCGCGGCGAAAAGGGCACAGGGACCGTGGGGGACATCCTCGCGATGCGTGCCCAGATGCGCGGTGCCGCGGCGATCATCACCGACGGCGGGGTGCGCGACTATTCCGCGGTGGCAGGACTGGACATGCCCACCTATTTCGCTAACCCGCACCCGGCCGTGCTGGGCCGGAGGCACATCCCGTGGGACACGGACATCACCATCGCCTGCGGAGGGGCCACGGTCCAGCCCGGGGACATCATCGTGGCCGACTCGGACGGGATCCTGGTGATCCCGCCGGCCATCGCGGGGGAACTCGTGGAGGAGTGCATCGAGCAGGAGAAGGAAGAGGCCTTCATCTTCGAGATGGTCAAGCAGGGCAACAGCGTGGACGGTTTGTATCCGATGAACGCCCGGTGGCGTGCCCGCTACCAGGAGTGGGAAGGAGCCCAAGGTGACTGAAACCGCCGTCGGGAGCAAGTCCGAGCAGGCCTATGCGGCCGTCAAGGCGCGGATCGTGGAGGGCACCTACACGCCGGGTTACCGGCTGGTGCTGGCGAAGATCGCCGAGGACCTGGGCGTGAGCGTGGTCCCGGTCCGGGAGGCGATCCGCCGCCTGGAGGCCGAAGGGCTCGTGAAGTTCGAGCGCAACGTCGGCGCCACGGTCTCCGGGATCGATCCGACCGAGTACCTCTAC
Source organism: Arthrobacter sp. efr-133-R2A-63 (assembly GCF_030209795.1). Lineage (NCBI taxonomy): Bacteria > Bacillati > Actinomycetota > Actinomycetes > Micrococcales > Micrococcaceae > Arthrobacter > Arthrobacter sp. efr-133-R2A-63. The sequence goes on from NZ_JARVRG010000015.1 coordinate 59,501, forward strand.
ACGATGCAGACCCTGAGCATCATCGAGGGGGCCGCGACGGCGTTGTCCGCACCGCTGATCGATTCCGTGGCGATCGCGCGGGCCCGTGCGGTGAACGAGGAGATGCGTGACTGCCTGGAGCATTTCGATCCGGTCCGCTTCACGGCGTTGAACCAGGATTTCCACAGCGTGCTCTTTGAACACTGTCCCAATCCGCACATCCTGGACCTCGTGCACCGGGGCTGGAACCGGCTCGCGTCGATCCGCGCCTCGACATTCCGCTTCGTCCCCGGCCGTGCGCAGGAATCCGTCAAGGAGCACGAGGCACTGCTCCAGCTCATTGAAAGCAACGCCGACGCCGACACCATCGAACAAGCCGCCCGCCGCCACCGCAGCGCCACCTTGGATGCCTACCTCGCACAAGCAAAAAGCATCTGACAATCCTTCAAGGCAGAAAAGGAAGAGAAACAATGACGTTCACTGCACCAGAAACCACCACCCACTACGTCCCGAAGGACCTTCCCACCCACATCCAGCACTTCATCAACGGCCGGTTCGTTGACTCGGTGTCCGGGAAGACCTTCGACGTCCTGGACCCGGTATCCAACTCCAACTACGCCACCGCCGCGGCCGGGCAGAAGGAAGACATCGACCTTGCCGTGGCCGCCGCCCGCGAAGCGTTCGTGAGCGGTCCGTGGCCGAAGATGAAGCCACGCGAGCGTGCCCGCGTGCTGAACAAGATCGCCGACGCCGTTGAAGCCCAGGAGGAGCGCCTCGCCGAACTGGAGACCTTCGACACCGGCCTGCCGATCACCCAGGCCAAGGGCCAGGCGTTGCGCGCGGCCGAGAACTTCCGGTTCTTCGCGGACCTGATCGTGGCCCAGTTCGACGACGCCATGAAGGTCCCGGGCTCCCAGATCAATTACGTCAACCGCAAGCCGATCGGCGTCGCGGGCCTGATCACGCCGTGGAACACCCCGTTCATGCTCGAGTCCTGGAAGCTCGCCCCGGCCTTGGCCACCGGCAACACCGTGGTCCTGAAACCGGCCGAGTTCACCCCGCTCTCGGCCTCGCTCTGGGCGCAGATCTTCAAGGACGCCGGACTGCCCGACGGCGTGTTCAACCTGGTCAACGGCCTCGGCGAGGAAGCCGGCGACGCCCTCGTGAAGCACCCGGACGTGCCGCTGATCTCCTTCACCGGGGAGACCACTACGGGCCAGACGATCTTCCGCAACGCCGCAGCCAACCTCAAGGGCCTGTCCATGGAACTCGGCGGCAAGTCTCCGTGCGTCGTGTTTGCCGACGCCGATCTGGATGTCGCGATCGATTCGGCCCTGTTCGGGGTCTTCTCCCTCAACGGGGAACGCTGCACCGCCGGCTCGCGCATCCTCGTCGAACGCGCCATCTACGACGAGTTCTGCGAAAAGTATGCGGCCCGCGCGAAGAACATCGTCGTCGGGGACCCGCACGACCCCAAGACCCAGGTCGGCGCCCTTGTCCACCCCGAGCACTACGAAAAGGTCGCCTCGTATGTGGAGATCGGCAAGTCCGAAGGCCGGCTGTTGGCCGGCGGCGGGCGCCCGGCTCACCTCCCGGAAGGCAACTACATCGCGCCCACCGTGTTCGCCGACGTCGCACCCGACGCCCGGATCTTCCAGGAGGAGATCTTCGGACCCGTCGTCGCGATCACCCCCTTCGAGAGCGACGACGAAGCCCTCGCCCTCGCGAACAACACCAAATACGGCCTGGCGGCCTACATCTGGACCCAGAACCTGACCCGCGCGCACAACTTCGCCCAGAACGTCGAGGCCGGCATGGTGTGGCTCAACAGCCACAACGTCCGGGACCTGCGCACCCCGTTCGGCGGCGTGAAGGCCTCGGGCCTGGGCCACGAAGGCGGCTACCGCTCGATCGATTTCTACACCGACCAGCAAGCCGTCCACATCACCCTCGGCACCGTGCACACCCCCAAGTTCGGCGCCTAACCCGCCAACGCCCATCCAGCCCAACTGACTCGCACTTGTTGTCGTTATGAGGCTCCAAAACGACACTTACTGCGAGTCAGTTGGGTGACACCCTTTCAAAGAAGAGAGAATCCCATGAGCAACTTCGTTCCCACCCCCACCGTCCCGGCGCCGGATATTGTCCGCTGCGCCTACCTCGAACTCGTCGTCACGGACCTCGCCAAATCCCGTGAGTTCTACGTGGACCTGCTCGGCCTGCACGTGACCGAGGAAGACGAGGACACCATCTACCTGCGCTCCTTCGAGGAGTTCATCCACCACAACCTGGTCCTGCGCAAGGGACCGGTCGCTGCCGCGGCCGCGTTCGCGTACCGGGTGAAGTCCCCGGCCGAGGTGGACGCCGCCGAGGCCTACTACCGCGAGCTCGGCTGCCGGGTGGAACGCCGCAAGGACGGCTTCACCAAGGGCGTTGGCGACTCCGTCCGCGTCGAGGACCCCCTGGGCTTCCCGTACGAGTTCTTCTACGAGACCGAGCACGTGGAACGCCTCACCCAGCGCTACGACCTCTACTCCGCCGGCGAGCTCGTCCGCCTGGACCACTTCAACCAGGTCACCCCCGACGTCCCCAGGGGCCGGGCCTACCTCGAGGACCTCGGCTTCCGGGTCTCGGAAGACATCAAGGACTCCGACGGCGTCACCTACGCCGCGTGGATGCACCGCAAGCAGACTGTGCACGACACCGCCCTGACCGGCGGCAACGGACCCCGCCTGCACCACATCGCGTTCTCGACGCACGAGAAGCACAACATCATCCAGATCTGCGACAAGATGGGCGCCCTGCGCATCAGCGACCGGATCGAACGCGGCCCCGGCCGGCACGGCGTGTCCAACGCGTTCTACCTGTACATCCTGGACCCGGACGGGCACCGCATCGAGATCTACACCCAGGACTACTACACGGGCGATCCCGACAACCCCACCGTCACCTGGGACGTGCACGACAACCAGCGCCGCGACTGGTGGGGCAACCCCGTCGTCCCGTCCTGGTACACCGAGGCCTCCCTCGTCCTGGACCTGGACGGCAACCCCCAGCCGGTCGTCGTCCGCGAGGAAAAGAGCGAAATGGCGGTCACGGTCGGTGCCGACGGGTTCTCCTACACCCGCCAGCCCGATGGCGGCCCCGCGGGGGAAAAGATGGGTTTCAAGGTCGGCTCGCAGCTCTAGGCCCTCAGCCCTCAACGTATGCTGACCGCAGGATGGCCGAAACGGAGTGTGGAGATGCTTGACCCGAAGACGATAGAAACCATTGCCGATGAACTGTTGGAAGCCGGCCGGTCCCGGACCCCGGTGCCGCGGCTGACTGCCCGCTACCCGGAGATGACGGTGGAGGATTCCTATGCGGTGCAGCAGTTGTGGCGGCGCCGCAACGAGGAAGCTGGCCGGAGGCTGGTGGGCCGCAAGATCGGGCTGACGTCCAAGGCCATGCAGGCTGCCACGGGCATCACTGAACCGGACTATGGCGCGATCTTCGACGACATGGTCCTGGAAACCGGCTGCTCCGTGGCGTGGGACCAGTACACCCACCCGCGCGTCGAGGTGGAACTGGCGTTCGTGCTCAAGGACGGGCTCAAGGGCCCGGGTTGTACGATCTTCGACGTCCTGAACGCCACCGATTACGTGGTTCCGGCCCTTGAGATCCTGGATTCCAGGATCGAGATGGAGGGCCGGACCATCGTGGACACCATCTCGGACAACGCGGCCATGGGTGCCATGGTGGTGGGCGGGCGTCCGGTCCGCCCGGACGCCGTCGACCTCCGCTGGGTATCGGCGATCCTGTACAAGAACCAGATCGTCGAGGAAACCGGCGTCGCCGCGGGCGTCCTGGACCACCCTGCGAACGGGGTGCACTGGCTCGCCAACAAGATCGCCCCGCACGGGGACGGGCTGAAGGCCGGGGAGATCATCCTCGCCGGCTCCTTCACCCGCCCGCTCTGGGTGTACAAAGGCGATACCGTCCACGCCGACTACGGACCCTTGGGAGTTGTCACATGCCGGTTCGAGTAGAACCAGACCGCACGTTCCGCGACGCCCTGCGGAACCAAACCGGCCCTGCCGGCCGGCCCCTCGTCGGGATGTGGGTGTGCTCGGGCAGCCCGCTGATCGCGGAACTGTGCGCCGGGGCGGGGCTGGACTGGCTCCTGATCGATGCCGAGCACAGCCCCAACGGCCTCGAATCGATCCTCGCCCAGCTCCAGGCCGTCCGCGGCTACCCCGTCCAGGCCGTCGTCCGGCCGCCGGTCAACGACACCGTGCTGCTCAAGCAATACCTGGACCTGGGCGTGCAGGACCTGCTCATCCCCATGGTCAACTCCGCCGCGGAAGCAAAGGCCGCCGTCGCCGCCGTGCGCTACCCGCCGCACGGGGTCCGGGGGGTCGGCTCGGCCCTGGCGCGGGCCTCGCGCTGGAACCGCATCCCGGACTACCTCGCCCGGTCCGCCGAAACCATCAGCGTCACGGTCCAGATCGAAACCGAGGCCTCCGTCGCCGCGGTCGAGGAGATCCTGGCGGTCGACGGCGTCGACGCCATCTTCCTCGGACCCTCCGACCTCGCCGCGTCCATGGGCCTGCTCGGCGAGCAGGAACACCCGAGGGTGCGTGCCGCCGTCGAGCACTGCCTCACGGCGGCGAAGACCGCGGGCAAGCCCGCCGGCGTGAACGCCTTCAACGAAGCCACAGCGCGTGCATATATGAACGCCGGGGCGAAGTTCGTGCTGGTCGGCGCCGATGTCGCGCTGCTGGCGCGCGGCTCCGAAGCGCTCGCGGACAAGTTCATTCCAACAGCGCCCGACGGCGGAGCTCCCCTTGGCGGGACAGGTGACGCGCCGTCGAGCTACCGAACTAGGTAGGTAGTCGGTACTCTTCCCGAGGTCCTTGGACGGAGCTACATTGGATATCCCGAGGCCGCTCGGGGGCGGTCGAGGAGGGGGTCGGCCGCAATTTCAATGGAGCATGCCGTGGTCCCGCAACCAGATCTCAGTCGTCAACAATCTGCAGTCACCGCCCAACCGCCGGCTGAAAGGCGTTCAGGCCCTGTGGAGTACGATCTTCGGGCGGTTTACGTCCCGCAGTCGGGATTGTTCCTGGACGATGAGGGACACGAATTCTTCGTAACCGCCGTGGAATTCTGGGAGCACGCGACGGTGGTCAGTCTGTGCTGGAAACGCAGGCCCATGGCAGGGCAGGGAAGTCCACCCTTGGTCGCCACGGATGAGCACGACCGGGTGCTGGGCGTAATGCGCATCTGGAACGTTGGTGCGCGATCAATCCAACATTTTGAACCGATTTCTCCGTCAGCCCGCGCATTGACGGTGCTCATCGCCAGGAAAACAGGAACACAGGAACTGTTCAGCTGCAGGACGCCGCCCGCAAAGAAAGAGTGAACGAAGTAAGCACTCCCAACTAATACAAAAGTAGGGGTGGATCAGGCTGCGGTGACCGGAGTGATCGTG
>NZ_JARVRG010000034.1:0-62891 GCF_030209795.1 Arthrobacter sp. efr-133-R2A-63
GGGTATATGCCCAGTCCTTGCTGCGAACGATGGGCATGTCCCGTGGGGACCCGGGCAAGAGCAACCCGGGCAGGAGTAGGACAGGGTTAAACAAAAGCGGCTCCTGCGATTCGTGAATGAATCGCAGGAGCCGCTTTGATCCGGCCCGGAAATCCGGGCCGGGGGCAATTAGTTGCCGGTCAGCTTCTCGCGCAGAGCTGCGAGGGCCTCGTCGGATGCCAGGGTGCCCGAGTTGGACTCGGCGACAGCCGGCTCGGAAGAGTAGCTGGTGGTACCGGAGTCGCTCTCGCCGGAAGCGGCAGCAGCGGCGTCGTCAGCAGCGTGCTGGGAAACCTGCTTCTTGTGAGCTTCCCAACGTGCCTGGGCGTCAGCGTACTGCTGCTCCCAAGCGGCGCGCTGCGTCTCGTAGCCCTCGAGCCATTCGTTCGACTCGGGGTCGAAGCCCTCGGGGTACTTGTAGTTGCCCTCTTCGTCGTACTCAGCGGCCATGCCGTACAGAGCCGGGTCGAACTCGGTGCTGTCAGCGTCAACGCCCTCGTTAGCCTGCTTGAGGGAGAGGGAGATGCGGCGGCGCTCGAGGTCGATGTCGATGACCTTGACGAAGAGCTCGTCGCCAACAGAGACGACCTGCTCAGCAAGCTCAACGTGGCGGACAGCCAGCTCGGAGATGTGGACGAGGCCTTCGATGCCGTCTTCGACGCGAACGAACGCACCGAACGGAACCAGCTTGGTGACCTTACCCGGAACAACCTGGCCAAGGGCGTGGGTGCGGGCGAAGGTCTGCCACGGGTCTTCCTGCGTAGCCTTGAGGGACAGGGACACGCGCTCGCGGTCCAGATCCACTTCGAGGACCTCGACGGTGACTTCCTGGCCGACCTCGACAACCTCGGACGGGTGGTCGATGTGCTTCCAGGACAGCTCGGAAACGTGAACCAGACCGTCTACGCCGCCAAGGTCCACGAATGCACCGAAGTTGACGATGGAGGAAACGACGCCGGGACGAACCTGGCCCTTTTCCAGCTTGTTGAGGAACGTGGAGCGAACCTCGGACTGGGTCTGCTCGAGCCACGCACGGCGGGAAAGAACAACGTTGTTGCGGTTCTTGTCCAGCTCGATGATCTTGGCTTCGATCTGCTGACCGATGTACGGAGCAAGGTCGCGGACGCGGCGCATCTCGACGAGGGATGCGGGCAGGAAGCCGCGCAGGCCGATGTCGAGGATAAGACCACCCTTGACAACCTCGATGACGGTACCGGTGACGACACCGTCTTCTTCCTTGACCTTTTCGATGTCGCCCCAGGCACGCTCGTACTGAGCACGCTTCTTGGAGAGAATCAGTCGGCCTTCTTTGTCTTCCTTGGTGAGCACCAGGGCTTCGACCTGATCGCCAACGGAGACGACGTCCCCGGGGTCGACATCGTGCTTGATGGAAAGCTCACGGGAAGGGATGACACCTTCGGTCTTGTAACCGATGTCGAGCAGAACTTCGTCGCGGTCAACCTTGACGACGATACCTTCGACGAGGTCTCCGTCGTTGAAGTACTTGATGGTGGCGTCGACAGCTGCGAGGAAGTCCTCAGCGGTACCGATGTCGTTGATCGCGACTACGGGGGTACCGGGCTTCTCGGTGGAGGTGATGGTCATGTAGTAGGGGCTCCGTTGTGGATAGAGTATCGGTCAGGCAAACCGCCCGCTTTCCGTCGCCGGTCCGCAGGACACGGCAAAACGCCGGGTCATCCTGAATTGTGGATTGTAAATTTGCGCGCAAGTAGTATGCGCCCGTTCATTCTAGTCGTTCGCCTCAAGGAGGGTCAAAGCGGCAGCGTGTCACCAAGCCGCGCGAACGTCACGCCACGGTCCATCAGGCTTGGGAGGGCTCGTGCATATCCCTCAGCGGTGCCGCTCGTGGGCTGGTTGAAATGCGAGATCACAATGTGGCCGGCGCCCCGGCCTGCGGCGATTTTTCCCACCTCGCCCGCGACCGTCGGGGCCGGGAAGGTCGCGCCGCCGTCGCCATTCACCGTGAAGCTCACCGGAACCAGTCCGAGGGAATTGGTGATCGCTGCCGCGACGTCGTCATAGTAGGCGGTTCCCGCCCTGAAGAAGCGGGGAGCCTTGCCGCAGAGCCGCTCCATGACTTCCTGGTTGCCCATGATTTCGTCATAAACCTCGCCGGCGTTGGACGTGCCGGTGATGCCGTATGCCGAGCGCCCGCTGACCGAAAGGGGCTGGTGCCGGAAGCCGTGGTTGCCGAGCTCGAACAAGGGATCGGCCGCGAGATCAGCCGCCAGCCCGGGGTTCGCCTTGATCCAGCGACCGTTGACAAACAGCGTGGCGGGAACGTTGAACTTGCGCAGGGTCTGGAGAAGGCGGTGATCGCATTCCGAACCGTTCGGACCACCGCAAGCATCAAACGTCAGGACCGCATGAGGGGACGTTGTCTTCGACACCACGCCGACGACGTCGAGCCCCCATTGGACGGGCTTGCGCCTGGAGTATTCGGCCACAACCTGGGATCTCGACGGCAGCGCGGGCCGCGTTTCGGGCACGACCGGATGCTGGCCTATATCCTCCACGACCGGCGCTGAACCCGACGCGGGGCGGGATGCGGGTGCAGCTGCCGGTTGTTGGGCGCAAGCCGCCAGGCCGGTTACTGCGAGTCCGGCGGCAGCCGCCAGCAACGACCGCCGGCCCGGCAGCCCTGATGGGCCGGAGGAGTGTCCCCCCGGCTGGAATTCCCCCATGGAATCCTCTTCTGTTGGTTGGTTCTGCGTACGGAGATGTGCCTAGAAGTGTGTGAGGCAATGGGCCGGACGTTCGACGGCGAACATGTGCTGGGCAGCCAATGCTGCTCCGGGCGTGTGCTCGCGGATCCGGCCTGCCGAAGCCAAGATTACAGGACTGACGGCGCCCAGAAAGACCGACCCCAAATCCGTGACATCCATGCTCAGGTCCGGGCTCATGTCCTGGCTCCCGCCACCCGCCTCCCTGACGGTTACGACGCCGCCGTCGGACGTCAATTCCCACGTACCGTCGGCAAAACCCAGCGCGTCCCTGACTTGCAGCACCAACCGCCCGTCGGCCCCGTAGCGCCGTGCCGACAGGGCTTCCGGGACGTCCAGGACGCGCAGCCACAACATGTCGCGGTAGTCGGATGACGTGACGCAGCGCCCGTCCACGAGCGCCCACGCGAGAGGGTCTTCAACGGGCGCGTCAGGCCAGGAGACCTGGTCGACGAGGTCCAGGCTGCCCAGGAACTGCCACAATTCCAGGTAGGCGGAGTCCGACGCGGCGACGAGGTCCACGATTTCCACCGTGTATGGCTTCGTATCCCAACCGGCGAACTTGTAGGAGACGTAGCCGTCAACTGTGGCGTCCGGTGCGTAGTGGAGCGCACATTTGATGGCTCTGTCCTCGCTGCCGTCGCGCTTCATGGCCCCGGACACGTGATGGCGGTAGGAGTCCTGCCTCACGATGGACCCCGGCGTACGGTGGTGAACCTGTCCGAAAACCTCGGGCGCGAGTTCGAGGAGGACCTTGGGATCCGCGATCTCCACCCGGCCAACGGGCTCGTGCCGGATGCGGAATTTCGGACCGGTGTCCACCTTGATGCTGCGCTCGAAGGTTGCGACGCCGAAGCCGAAGCGGCCGTAGATGGACGCCTCGGATGCGGTCAGGGCGGCCATGGCGAAGCCATCGTCCTTGGCATCGGCGAGATCCGCGGTCATCATTCCCCGTAGGATGCCATGGCGCCGGTGCGTCCCGCGGACGGTGACGGCGGTGATCTGGCGGGTCCGCAGTTCCTGGCCGAAGCCGACATTCAGTTTGTTTTCCAGCGTTCCAAAGGTAGCCACCGGAAACCCCGGGTTGAGCGCGTGCAAGGGTGGTTCTTCGTTGACGTAGACGCCGGTCAGCTCGCGGTTGTCCGCTTGGTACATCGCGAGGATCTTGTCGATGAGCTCATCGCTTCGCTGCTCGTCGTGGAATCCGAAGCCGACGGCGCGGAGCCACTCACGTGCTTGTCCGTAGTCCGGGTTGTCCTTTCCGACGGAACGAAAGCGCTTGACGTTGTATTTTTCGTTGGTTTCCCTGGGATCAGCCACGTCCCGAGCCTAGCCAGACAGCATGGGGGCACGCCACCATCCCGGCGGCGTGCCCCGTTGAAGCCTGCAACCAGGCCGGTGCGCCTGCTAGTGCCCGGCGTCGTACCAGCTGGAGCCGACGCCTACCTGCACGTCCAGTGGCACCGTGAGCCGGGCCGCCGTCCCCATTTGTTCAGTGACGAGTTTTTCGACGGCTTCGCGTTCGCCGTGCGCCACCTCGAGCACGAGTTCGTCATGGACCTGAAGCAGCATCCGGGACTTGAGTCCCTGGCTGGTGAGCTCGGCCGAAACGCCGAGCATGGCCCGCTTCATGAGGTCCGCCGCCGAACCCTGGATCGGCGAGTTCAGTGCAATGCGTTCGGCGATCTCACGGTGCTGGCGGTCCGTGCTGGTCAGGTCCGGAAGATAGCGACGGCGGCCCTCGATCGTGGCGGTGTAACCATCGATCCGGGCCTGCTCCACCACGCCGCGCAGATAGTCGCGCACGGCGCCGAAGCGGTCGAAGTAGTCCTTCATGAGGGTCCTGGCTTCGTCGACCGAGATTTCCAGCTGCTTGGACAGGCCGAACGAGGTCAAGCCATACGCCAATCCATAGGACATGGCTTTGACCTTGGACCGCATGGCACTCGTGACGTCTTCCGGTGCCACGTTGAAGATGTGCGAGCCGACGTAGCGGTGCAGGTCCTCACCCTCCTTGTACGCCTCGATGAGTCCTTCGTCCCCGGACAGGTGGGCCATGATGCGCATTTCGATCTGCGAGTAGTCGGCCGACAGCAGGCATTCGTAGCCCTCGCTGACGACGAAGATCCCGCGCACGCGCCGGCCTTCCTCACTGCGCACCGGGATGTTCTGCAGGTTGGGGTTGTTGGAGGAAATGCGTCCGGTGGCCGCGACGTTCTGCGCGTACGTGGTGTGGATGCGGCCGTCCTCTGCCACCGATTTCTTGAGAGTCTCCAGCATTTGGGCCAGCTTGGAGGATTCGCGGTGGGCCATGAGCTGAACCAGGAACTCGTGGCCGGTCTTCTCCAGGAGGGCCTTCAGCGAGGCGGCGTCCGTTGTGTAGCCGGACTTGATCTTCTTGGTTTTGGGCAAGCCGAGTTCTTCGAAGAGGACCGTCTGGAGCTGCTTGGGCGAACCGAGGTTGACCTCGTGGCCGATTGCGGCAAATGCCTGCTCCTGGGCGTTGTCGATGACCTTGGCGAGGTCAGCGAGCTGCTCGTTCAGCCGCTCCGTGGAGATGGCGATGCCCGAGAGCTCCATCTGGGCCAGGACCCGTGCGACCGGCAGTTCCAGAGTGGTCAGGAGCGCCTCGGCCTTGCGTTCCGCGAGCTCGCTTTCGAAGTGCTTGCTCAGCGCGTGCACGACGGCGGCCTGCTGGACGAGCGCGCTGGCTGCGGCACCGTCCGGCCCATCGCCGAATTCGAGTTCCAGCTGCCCTGTTGGCGCCGCCGCAGCCGCGACAGTGATCCTCAAGTGGTGCTGGGCGAGTTCGGCGAGCTCATAGCTGCGGCGGTCCGGCTGGATCAGGTAGCCCGAAATGGCGGTGTCGTCCACCACGCCTTCCAGGCCAAGTCCCCGATGGTGCAAGGCCTTCAGGGCGTCCTTGAACTCGTGCATGACCTTGGCCTCTTCGGGATCACGCAGCCACTTGGCCAGGACGGCATCGGCCGCCGCGTCCAGGGACGACAGCTCGATGTAGGCAGCCCCGTTGGACCGCACGATGGCCAGGGCAGCGGCGTCGTCGCCAATCCGTCCCGGAACCAACTGCACGGCGACCGCGGCACGGCTCCCCGCACCCCCCGCGAAGAAGGCCTCCAGGGCGGCTGCGTCTTCCAGGACCGCGTAGTCGGGCGCGTCGATGGTTTCGGCAGGCGCGCCGGCGGTGTCATCGCCGTAGAGAGCGAACAGCCGGGCGCGGAGGGTCCTGAATTCGAGGGTGTCGAAGAGCGTCTCGACCTCTTGGCGATTAGGACGCGGCTCCTCGAGTTCGGCGAGCGTCACAGGGAGCTCAAGGTCGCCCAGGAGCTGGTTGAGGCGGCGATTGCGCTTGACGGCGTCGATGTTTTCCCGGAGGGCTCCACCGACCTTGCCGCCGATGGAATCCAGGTTCTCCAGGATCCCTTCCAGGCCGCCGTAAAGGTTGATCCACTTGGCTGCGGTCTTGGGGCCGACGCCGGGAACGCCGGCGAGGTTGTCGGCGGACTCCCCTACCAGCGCGGCGAGATCGGAGTAGCGGGAGGGGGGAACGAAGTACTTCTCTTCGATGGCTGCCGCGTCCATGCGGGGAATGTTGGAAACCCCCTGTTTCGGGTACAGGACGAACACGTTGTCTGTAATGAGCTGGAAAGCGTCACGGTCCCCCGAAACCAGGAGGACTTCGTAACCTGCGGCCTCGCCCCGTGCCGCGAGCGTGGCGAGGATGTCATCGGCCTCGTAGCCGGGCATCTTGATGGTCTTGATCCCCCAGGCCGCCATGACCTGGTCGATGAGATCGATCTGCCCGCGGAATTCCGGGGGCGTTTCGTTGCGGCCACCCTTGTATTCGCTGTACTCCGCCTTGCGGAACGTCGTGTCGTCCGAGACGTCGAAGGCCACTGCAACGTGGGTGGGCTTCTGGTCCTTGATCAGGTTGATCAACATCGAGGTGAAGCCATGCACGGCGTTGGTATGCTGGCCCGAGGAAGTGGCGAAGTTCTCAGCCGGCAGGGCATAGAACGCCCGGAACGCCATCGAGTGTCCATCGAGGACCAGAAGCCTCGGGCGGCCAGCCGCCGCGGTGCCCGCAATGGTTGCCGAAGGGTCTGGTGCCGTTGCGGTGGCAGTTGACGTTGACGTTGGAACTGAGTCCGGTTTGGTTGTTTCGCTCACAGGTGCCAGCCTAGTTGCCATGATGGACAATTTCACGCCGGGCCCGTTCACTGACGAACTCAATGCGGCCGGCGTTCCGCCGGAGTTGCACGGTTGGCTTTCCCGTTACGGGGTGGGGTCGCTCGTGGCGAAGATGGGCATCAGGTTCCTTGAGCTCGGGCCGGAACGGACCGTGGCCACCATGCCGGTGGAGGGAAACACCCAGGTTGCCGGCATCCTCCACGGCGGAGCCCATGTGGTTCTCGCCGAAACCTTGGGCTCCTTCGCGGCGGCCCTGCATGCAGGAGCCGGACGCCACGTGGTGGGAATCGAGGTGGGCGCAACCCATCATCGCTCCATAGCGGCCGGCCTGGTCACCGGCACATGCACGGCCATCCACTTGGGCGGTACGCTCGCCACCCATGAAATTGTCATGACCGACGAACACGGCCGGCGACTGTCAACGGCCCGGATCACCAACATGATCCGGGAGAACAGGGTCCGCTGACCCGGCACGGGCCGGGAACCGGTAGCGCATCTCGACTGCTGCGGCACCGAGGGTGCGGGACGAGACCAACTCGAGCGGCGCCGTCGGGCTCTCGACCGGCAAAAGGCGCTTGCCCGTACCCAAGGCGACGGGGATGAGGGTGACAATCATCTCGTCCAGCAGGCCTGCCTTGGCGAACTGCGCCACCAGGTTCCCACCGCCAACCAGCCACACGTTCTTGTCACCGGCGTCGGCAATCAGGTCCGGTGCGAATTCCGCGACCTCGCCGCGCACGAAGGTGACGTCCGCGCCGGGCGGCGCTGCATACTCGCGGTGGGTGAAGATCCAGCATGGAACACCCGGATAGGGCCATTTGCCCGGTTCGTGCTCCATGAGCCAGCGATAGGTCTGGCCACCCATGACGATGCAGCCGATGCCCGCCATGAAGTCTTCGTAGCTCTCGGTGACGCCCTCGGCCTCTTCGAACTGGAGCAGCCAGCCGAGATCGTCTTCTTTCGTGGCGATGAACCCGTCAAGCGAGGATGCCACGTAGTACTGGAAGTCCGCCATGGCACCACCCTACCCATGAGGCAGCGGGGTTCCCAGCTACTTCGTGAAGTACGGAACGATCAGATAGATCCCGAAAAGCACGGCAATTCCACAGGCCGCGAAACACGCGTACGCCAGGGTCCGGACCATGGCCGGGGACTTCTGCCGGGCGTCGCCCGCGACGGCAGTGAGCCGGACGCCGAGCGAATACAGCACCACGAGGACCACGGCGGCGACGAGGGTCGCGCCGGCCACCTGAACCAGATCCAACCACTTCATGCCTGGATGTCCTCACTCGTGCTTTTGCTCGGACTTTGTTTTTTGGCGTTCTTCTTGCGGAAGCGGACGGCGGTGCCGGCTTCCTCGACTTCGACGGCGTTGTGGTGGCCCACGTGCGACTTCCTCGAGTAGATGAACATGTAGACGACGACGGCGGTGCCCACAACGGCGGCGATCACCACGCCAGCGGTGCCGGTGCCGATGAGGAACGCGGTCAAGGCGCCCACGATCGCGGCCGCGGGGAGGGTGAAGAGCCAGCCTGTGGCGATGCGCCCGACAGTTCCCCAGCGCACCGTGGTGCCTTTGCGTCCGAGACCCGAGCCGATGACCGAGCCGGAGGCCACCTGTGTGGTGGACAGCGCGAAGCCGAGGTGGGAGGACGCGAGGATGGCCGAAGCGGTGCTGGCTTCCGCGGAGAAGCCCTGGGCCGGCTTGACGTCGGTCAGCCCGGACCCCATGGTCCGGATGATGCGCCAGCCGCCGGCGTAGGTTCCGATGGCGATGGCAAGCGCGCAGGCCCCGATGACCCAGAGCTGGGGTCCGCTTCCGGCGGGCTGGGTTCCGGCGGCGATCAGCACGAGGGTGATGATGCCCATGGTCTTTTGCGCGTCATTGGTGCCGTGGGCCAGCGCGACAAGGCTGGAGGTGAAGATCTGGCCGGTTCGGAACCCGCCGCGCTTCTGGGTCAGCTTGTCGCCGGTTTCGGGGTCGTGGCGTGACGTCAGGGCGTAGGCCAGTTTGGTGCATATATAGGCGACGGCCCCCGCCAGCAGCGGCGAGAAGACGGCGGGAAGGATGACCTTCTGGAGCACGGTGTCGAAGTTGACGGCGTTGAATCCGATGCCGACGATCGCCGCACCGATGAGGCCGCCGAAGAGAGCGTGCGAAGAACTGGACGGCAGCCCCTTGAGCCACGTGAACATGTTCCACAGGACCGCTCCCATCAGCCCGGCGAAGATGATTTCCGGCGTGATGTGGACACCGTCCGTGCCCTCGCGGATCAGGCCTCCCGATATGGTCTTTGCCACCTCGGTCGACAGGAACGCGCCCACGAGGTTGAGCACCGCGGCCAAGGCGACAGCCGTTTTGGGCTTGATGGCCCCTGTGGCAATCGGAGTCGCCATGGCGTTCGCAGTGTCGTGGAACCCGTTGGTGAAGTCAAAAAATAAGGCCAGCGCTATGACAAGCGCGACCATGAAGGTGATTCCCACCTGGTGCCCAATCTGCAGAGTCGACGATGCGCAGTTCCACTTCCCCGGGGCCTGCCTGACGCAAAACAGTTCAGCAGGCGTTCATCTGACTGTACTGGCGGAATTAACTATGGCGGGCGTGGAACCCTAAGAATCCTACGTGCCATTGACGGCAGGGCCAAACATCGAATCATCCAAGGAATTGCCGAACAGCCTCGATATCTCGCCGCGACAGGCCCCGCCGCGGGTCCGGTGAGATCCAAAGCACACGGGGGCCGAGGAATTCCGCCCAGGACCGTGCCGCGGCTTCATGGTTCAACTGGTCATCCATCCACACGATGCGTTCGGCTCCGGATTCTTGGACGTCCTTTTGCAAAACGTCGAACTTCCACCAATCGGCGGTCTGGTCCCAACCGTCGCTCGTCAGGACGGGCCAGTGCTTACCGTGGAGGCCGATGGCCGGGCACAGGAACTCAGGGGCGAGCCGCTGCCACGTGGTCAGCCAGACAAACCTCGCCGCGGGATGCGCGGCCAGCTCGTTGAGCTCATCGACCAGTTCGGACGCGTAAACGACGTCAAGTATGCCGGCGTCGGCGATTTTCCATTCAGTACCCCAATCGGTGAAGCCCATGGGACCGAAGGGGTTCACCACGCCGTCGACGTCCAGATAGAGTGACACGCTGGTCATGCAACCCCCTCACCAGACGCGCCCATTAGGGCCAGCGTAAGCCACGCGCCGACGTTAGAGCAGTCCGGGGGCAGCCTTCCGGCTCAGCTCCCGTGCGGGATTGCCGCCGAAGATGCCGTAGGCGGGGATGTCCTCGCCCTTCATCAGGAACGAATCGCCTTCGAGCTCGGAACCTTCATGCATGGTGGTGCCATAGTGGACGAATGCACCCACCCCAAGCGTGCAGCCGATGCCCACGTTGATGGAATCGAGTTTGAAGGCGCCGTCCTCCATGGAGTGGCATTGCGCGACGGCGTAGGCGTTGAGGGTGCAGTAGTCACCGATGGTGACGAGGGTCCTTTCCGGGATCCCGCAACCGTCGTCGAAGACCTTCTTGCCCATCCGAACCCCCAGGATCCGCCAGATCACTGCTTTGAAGGGTGTGCCGTTGAACATTTGCACAATGCCCCCGGCGCCGAGTTTCCAGAAGCGCTCGTGCCGCCAGAAGGGCACTTCGTAGATGGAGCAAAACGTCGGCGAGAGCCTTCCAAATCCCAGGGATGCCCGCTCCACGAGGACCATCAGGGCGCCCGTGGTGACCACCATCGTTCCCACCGCGACCACCGCGGCGAGCCCTCCTGCGCTCGGGAGGAAGGCCTGCGAGCCCCAGGCAACGAGGAGGATCACATACAGTTCGACCCACCGGGCCAGCAGGTAGAGGATTACCGTGACGGTATTGTGCAGGTTCTTTGCCGGGATCCGGCGCCGTAGCTCCTCTGGCGTCCGGAACCGGTCAAAGGCGTTGTCACGGTCAACGGTGCGCGGTATTTCAAAGGGCGGTGAGCCCAGGAGGCCAACCCCCTCGCGGAGCGGACCGTCCAAAGGCACCATCGTCTTTGTTCCCAGGAGGCAGTTGTCCCCCATTCTGGCCCCGGCGGGATAGGCGATGTTGTTGCCGAAGAAGCTCCTGGCCCCGATGATGGTGGGGCTGAGGCGGAAAGCAGTGTTCGAATAGTCCGCATTGATGATCGAAAGGCCATCCGAGACCATGGTGCCGCTGCCGACAGTCGTCAGGGTGGGGCTGTCATGCTTCAGCCCCACGCCGAAATTGGATCCGGTCTGCACCAGGTCCGGCTGGTGGTAGCCCAGGACGTTCAGGTAGTAGACGATCAGGGAACTGTCACCGGTGAGCTGGAGGAGGGCTTTGAGGTTGGTCAGGCGCTGGGCTGTCCGCAAGAGTCCGAAGCGGACGCCGTACAGGGGGTAGTCCTTGCCCGGAACAAGAAGCAAGGCAATCAGCCTGGGAAGGGTGGCGGCGGCGGCGAACGCGGCCAGGATGCTGCCGAAAAGAAGGACGGCCGAGATCAGTAAAAGCGCTTCCCAGAAGAGCGGCCGGGTCGGGTTCGTTTCGCCCGTGGGGAGGAAGGCGAGCATGACGTCGACGACTCCAAGCCCGATGGAAGACACCAGGACCACGTGGACCAGTACGGTCCAGAAACTGAAACTGGCCCGGCGGGCGGTCCCGGAAGCGGCTTGTCCCGCCCTGCGGTAGCTGGTGCCGGTGGGCTCGGCCGGTGAGCCTGCCCAGGATGCGCCCGGCGGAACCGTCTGGAAGCGGTACAAGCAGGAGCTGTGCCCCAGTTGGGCGTCGTCGCCCATGGCGGTATCAATATCCAGGGTCGTCTGTTCGCCGATCAGGACATTGCGGCCCAAAGTGACGAGCCCTGTCTGGATCCGGCCGGCGTGGGCGCGGTAGCAATTGAACGTGGAATCCCTCCGGATCACTGTGTCCGCACCCACTGTCAGCAGGTCGGTGCATGCTGGAATCCTTGAGGAGAGGATCGTTACTCCCGGGCCGATCCTGGCCCCCAGAGCCCTGAGGTACAGGGGGAAGACCGGTGTCCCGACGAACAAGCGCACCGGGCTTGTGTTGACGAGAGTCTTGACGAACCAGAAGCGGACGTACCGCAAGGACCAGAGGGGGAACTCCTCGGCCTTCCACCGGCCGATGAGCGCCCATTTGAGCGCAATGGGCATGACTGCCAAGGCCAGGAACGATACGGTGCCGACGACGACGGAGCGGGCCGCGAGGACGCCGGGCTGCCGGGAGCCACCGATCCACTGTTCACCTGCGGAGGGGATGAGGACGACGAGGTAGGCGTAGGCCAGGCCCGCCAATGCCTGCAAAACCCCGCACAGCAGGTACTGGCCGGTCCCGACGCGCAGGAAGGGTTCAGCCGTCGCAATTTCCCGGCCCTCGACGTCGGCTCCCGCCGTCGATCCGACGCTCGCGGAGTCCAAGGCGGCCGACAGCGCGGCGATGGTCGGATGTGCATAAATTTCGCGCATCGAGACTGACGGTGGGTTGGCGACCTTGCGGACGTTGGCGCAGAAATGCGCCAACAACAGGGAGTTTGCCCCGAGATCGTTGAAGAAATTGGCGGTGGTGGAGACAGACGTGAGGTGGAGGGCCGAGGCCAAAGCGGGGGCGAGGATCCGTTCCGTGGGCGTCACCGGGCTGGTGTCGGCGACGCCTGTACTGACCGCGCGCGGGCCGGTGGGATCCGGCAGGCTCCTGCGGTCCACTTTCCCGCTGACCATCATCGGCATGGTCCGGAGGGACAGGAAATACGCTGGCACCATGTAGGCGGGGAGCCGCTCGCGCAGCCAGGCGCGGATGTCCCCGCCTTCCACCGTGGGTGCGTTGTGGTGCAGCGTGTAGTAGGCGGCAAGTTCCGTGATTCCCGGCTCGGGCTCCCAGGTTTTCACAACAGCCGCCGCCATCCCCGGCATCTGCAGGAGGACGCTTTCGATTTCGCTCAGCTCAACCCGATAGCCCCGGACCTTCACCTGCGTGTCGGTGCGGCCGTGGTACTCGATTTCGTCGTGGTCGTTGAACCGGCCAAGGTCGCCGGTGCGGTAGATGCGGTGGGACGGGTTGTCCTCGAGGCCGAGGAAATCCGGAATGAATGCCCTTTCAGTCAACTCGGGCCGGTTGATGTAGCCCCTGGCGAGCCCTACTCCCGCCAGGCCGATTTCGCCCAACTCGCCGTGGGCCAGGGCCCGGTCCTGGACGGGATCCAGGATGACTGCCGCATAGCCGGGCAGGGGCTTGCCCAGCGTCACGGGCTTGCCGGGCTCCGCCGTGCCCCAGGTCGCCGTCACTGTCGCTTCGGTTGGCCCGTAGACATTCAGGAAGCGCCGGCCGGGCCGGTGCCAGCGCGCCACAAGGTCCTCGGGGCAGGCTTCGCCGGAGACGAGCAGGAACCGCAGCCCGGGCACGTCGTCGTCGAGCGTGGCGAGCAGGGTCGGCACACAGCAAAGGGCGGTGATGTTCCGGGCCTCTATGAACTCGGCAAGGTCCGGCCCGAGGAGGTTGTTCCCGGGCGGTCGGGGAACCAAGGTGGCCCCCACCATCCATGGCACCCAGATCTCCTCCACGGAGAAGTCGAACGCCGTGGTCATGCCCTGGTAGACCCGGTCGCGGGCATCGTAGCCGTAGGTTTCGGCGGCGGTCCGCACGAAGTGGCAGATGCTGGCGTGGGCTATGGCCACTCCCTTGGGCCGCCCCGTGGATCCTGACGTGTAGATGATGTATGCCAGTCCGTTGGCCGGGGACTCCTCCCCGGCCCAGGCCAGTCGGGAGGCTTCGAACGCGGCAATGCGGCGGTCCTCCTTGTCCATGCGAACCGCGAGGGCTGCGCTCGCGGGCGGGAGGCTGTCCGCCAGGCGGGAGACAGTCAGGATCATGGTGACGTCGGCATCGGCGGCAATGTAGGCAATTCTCTCGGAGGGGAACGCCGGGTCGAGGGGCACGTAGACGGCATGGGCCTTGAGGACCGCAAGCATGGAGACATAGGACCGCACCGCGTCGTCGAACAGCAGTGCGATTTTGTCGCCCGGGCTTGCGCCGCGGGCCTGGAGGTAGCGGGCGAGGCGGTTGGCCCGGGCGTCCAGTTCTTCGTAGCTGAGTGATCCATCGGTCGTTTCCACTGCCGGATGATGGCTGCGGCCTTCGGCCCGTTGCCGGTCACACCGGTCCTCGAAGAGCTCCTCGAGCCGCTCGCCGGGGCTCCACCGGATGGTGGTGCCGTTTGTGATTTTGCCCGACGCCGTGGCGTCCGGTGCGCTGCCGAGGAGAACCGCAGCGCCGTCCCTTAGCTGGATCATGGGTCCGGCGCTTGTGGCCGTTTCGCCGGGGGTCCGGCCGTGGTCCGTATGCCTTCCCATCTTCCCCTCCTGGTCCCGCCAATGGGTCATGCCAATTCGTCGAGCCTTATCGGACTGCATCCGTCGTGGTCCTGCGTTCGGCCATGGCGCTTTGTTCGGCAATGGCGGCCAGCAGCAGCTCGCAGGCGGCATCGACGATTTCTACCGTGATGTTCAGCGGTGGCAGGAGCCGGACGACGCAGTCGTCGCGCCCTCCGCATTCGAGTATCAGGCCCCGCTCCAGGGCATTTCGCTGCACTGCCCGGGCCAGTCTTCCGGCAGGACGGCCTGTGTCCGGATCAGCGAGCTCGATTCCCCACATCAGCCCGCGGCCCCGAACTTCACGCACCCAGGGGTTGCTGGCCAAGGGCGCGAGAAGCCGGGCAATCTGCGCACCGCGGCTGCGGACGTTGCCAAGAACGTCGTCGCGCCGGATGATCTCGACGGCGGCAGCCCCGGCGGCGAAGGCCAGCTGGTTTCCACGGAATGTCCCGGTGTGGGCACCGGGGAGCCAGCGGTCAAGGTCCTTGTTGTAGATGATGAGGGCAACCGGGAGGCCTATCCCGCTCAGGGCCTTGGATGCCACGATGACGTCGGGCTCGATCCCGAACTGCTCGAACGCGAACCAGGTTCCGGTACGCCCGCAGCCCGTCTGGATCTCATCGATAATCAACGGGATATCCAGCTCACGCGTCACCCTGCGCACGGTTTGCGCGAATTCAATGGTGGCCGGTACGACTCCACCCTCGCCTTGGACCATTTCCATGATGACCGCCGCGGGAAGCGGGATGCCCCCGAGCGGGTCCTTGAGGGAGTGTTCGAGGAACTGGACACAATTGGTCGCGCAGGTCTCCGGGTTCAGGCCCACGGGACACTGGGCACAATAGGAATAGGGGAAGAAGTGCACTCCGGGTATCCCGTTCGCCACCGGCCGCTTCTGTTCGACCAGCCCGGTCAACGCCATCCCGACCGCGCTGCTGCCGTGGAATGCGCCCTGGAAGCAAATGACGTCCCCCCGCCCAGTGGCCGTCTTGCACAATTTGATGGCGGCATCCACGGCATTTGCACCGGTCGGTCCGCAGAAGTGGACCTTCATCCGTTCGGCGAGTCCGGGCGGAAGCATGGACAGCTGTGCCCGCACGAAGGCGTCCTTGGCCGGCGTCGGGAAATCAAGCCCATGACTCAGGTTCCGCACTTGTCCGGCCACCACCTCAACCAGTTCCGGGTGGCTGTGCCCCAAGGTCAAAACCCCGGCACCGGCCAGGAAGTCAAGGAAGACATTGTCATCGACGTCCCGCACGAACGCACCGGAACCTTCGGCAATCGCAATGGGAAGATGCCGTGGATAGGTGCGGGCGTTGGATTCTGTTCGTTCCTGGCGCGCCAACAATTCGGCTGATCTGGGTCCTGGCAAGGGTCCGGTGACATGTGCCGAGGTCAAGGTAGCCTGCTGCTGGTGTGTGTACATGGCGATCGGGTCCTTATCCGGGGGATCCGCGGTGGCGGATCGATGACTGGGCGCTTCCCGCGGCCTTGCCTGCGGCGCGGGGAGATGGGGGGCCGGTACTGCGGCCCCGCTATGGCGCGCTGACGGCCTCCTCTCCTGCCTGGTCATTTCCCGCGGGGTCCAGCCCGAAGGCCAACTGCACGGCGCGTTGTGCGTCCTCGAGCACCGCCACGCGGACGACGACGTCGATGCGGATGTCCGACGCAGAGATCAACTCGATCTCGGCTCCCGCGTCCGAAAGGGCCTTGAAGAGCCGTGAAAATACTTGGGCGTCAGTGCGCATGCCGAGCCCGATCAGCGAGAGCCTGCCGATCTGGCCGTCGTATTGGAGGTCCAGGAAGCCGATGGCCCCCTGGGCAGCGGACAAGGCCGCCCGGACGCGGAATCCGTCCCGGCTGGGAACCGCCAACGAAATATCGCTTCCGCCGGCGCGCACGGACGAGGTGCTTTGAACTGCCATGTCGACCTCGGCGCTCTCATCAGCCAGAAGCCCGAAGATTTCCGCGGACTTTCCCACGCCATCCGCGACGCCTATGACCTTCAGCTTCGCCACGGACGCGTCACAGAGAACCGCGGACACCACTGGCTGCTCCACGGCCGGAGCCCGTTCCCAGATGGGCCTGTGGTCCCAGTCCGACTCCTGGTCCTGGCCCGGGAGGATCAGCGTTCCCATGGCACGGCTGAAGGACGAACGCACGTGGATGGGGACGCCGAAACGGCGGGCATACTCGAGGCATCTGGTATGCACCACTTTGGAACCGGACGCAGCCAGCTCCAGCATTTCCTCGTTTGAAATGACGTCGATTTTCCGCGCGCGGGGAACCACCCGCGGGTCGGCCGTGTATACGCCGTCGACGTCGGTATAGATTTCGCACATGCCGGCGCCCAACGCTGCGGCCAAGGCGACGGCGGTGATGTCCGAACCGCCCCGGCCCAGGGTGGTGACTTCCCTCTTCTTGAGGCCCTTCCCCTGGAAACCAGCCACGATGGCAACCTCTTCGCGCTTCAAGCAAGCGCGGATACGGTGCGGGTCAACGTTGACGATGTGCGCTTTGCCGTGGACGCCGTCGGTAATCAGTCCGGCCTTTTTGCCGCTGAAGGTCCGGGAAGGCACGCCCAGCTCGGCCAAGGCAATCGCCAAAAGGGTCACGGAGATCCGTTCACCCGTGGTCAGCAACGCGTCGAGTTCGCCCGCCGGAGGACTGGGGCTGAGGGACACGGCCAGGTCAAGCAGTTCATCGGTGGTGTCGCCCATGGCCGAAACCACCACCACCAGCGGATGCCCGGCCTCGCGGGTCTCGGCGATCCGCCGGGCCACCCGTTTGATGGCCGCCGCGTCGGCGACCGAGGAGCCACCGTACTTTTGCACTATGAGGTCCCGGGCCCGAAGTTTTGTACGCGTACGAAGCGCCATCTGTTCGAGACCGGGGAATTGTTCTGATCCGTCTGCCTCCGGATGCCGACGGTCTGCTGGTAAATCCCGAATGCTGACTGTCTGCTGGTACATGGAGCCTCCTGGAGCCCGCATACCCCCCTGCCGATCTTACAACGTATGGACCGTGCGAGCGGTTCACGTAGGCAACAAAAAGCAGCCTTGGGAAGGCGGCTCAGGATGAACCTGAAATTCATAATCTTGACGTGCGTCACGCAAGTGATACGCTCAATGCATGGAAAACCGCACCGGCCACTCCGAAGAGACCATCAAGGCCACAAACATCCGGCCCATCGAGGATTCGGTCCGCACCGACTTCAGCCAGGCCATGTCCTATGGCGGGTATCTGGACCTTGACCGCCTCCTCACTGCCCAGCACCCGTTGAGCACCCCGGAGCACCATGACGAATTGCTGTTCATCATCCAGCACCAGACCAGCGAACTGTGGCTCAAGCTGATCCTGCATGAGCTTCTTGAAGCCCGACGGCTCCTCGATGTGGACAACCTTGCCAAGGCCCTCAAATGCATCGCCCGCGTCAAGGCGATCCAGCGGACCATGACCGAGCAGTGGTCCGTCCTGGGCACGCTCACTCCGCGCGAGTACTCCGAATTCCGGCGCTTCCTGGGCAGCTCTTCAGGGTTCCAGTCCCACCAGTACCGCGGCGTCGAGTTCCTGCTGGGCAACAAGAACCGCTCCATGCTGCGGGTCTTCGAGAGCGATCCCGCGGCGCACAGCCAGCTCACGACGCTGTTGGAGGAGCCGACCCTGTACGACGCCTTCCTCGCGGTGCTGGCGCGGGCCGGTTATGCCGTTCCGGCCGACATCCTGGACCGTGACACCAGCGAACCGTGGACGTTCCGGAAGGACCTGGTCCCGGTCTTCCAGGAGATTTACGAATCGGAAGCCACGCCATGGGGATTCTACGAAGCGTGCGAAGACCTCGTGGACATCGAGGACAACTTCCACGCCTGGCGCTTCCGCCACTTGCGGACCGTGCAACGGACCATCGGATTCAAGGTGGGCACGGGAGGCTCCTCCGGCGTCGACTTCCTCAAACGGGCCCTGGACCTGACTTTCTTCCCGGAGCTCTACGCCGTCCGCACCGAGATCGGCAACTGAGCCGCAATTCCAACCCGAGCAAACCCCCACATTTCCCCTCAGGAGAGACATGAACAGCGCGCAGCAAACGCAACGGCCGACGTCGGCAGAACTCGACGCCGCCGATCCCCTCGCCGGGCAGCGTGAGGCCTTTTACTCCCCGGCGGAAGGCCAGCTCACCGCCTACCTCGACGGGAACTCCCTCGGCCGTCCGCTCAAGGCGACGTCGGCGAAGCTCGCGTCCTTCGTGGAGGACGCCTGGGGCAGCCGCCTCATCCGCGGTTGGGACGAACAGTGGATGGACGAGCCCACCACGGTCGGCGACCGGATCGGCGCCGTCACCCTGGGCGCGGCCGCCGGCCAGGTCACCGTGGGCGATTCCACGTCCGTGATGCTCTACAAGCTCATCCGGGCGGCGGTCGACGCCCAGCCTGGCCGCGATGAGATCGTTGTGGACCGGGACAACTTCCCCACGGACCGCTTCATCATCGAAGGCATCGCCGCGGAGAAGGGCGCCACCATCAAGTGGGTCGCTTCCAACCCGGCCAGCGGGGTCCGGACCACGGACCTCGAGGGACTGCTCAGCGAGCGGACCGCCGTCGTCGTGCTCAGCCATGTGGCTTACCGCTCCGGTTTCCTGGCGGATGCCGCTGCGATCACCGCGAGGGTCAAGGAATCCGGAGCGCTCATGCTCTGGGACGTGTGCCACTCGGTGGGCTCGGTGCCGCTCGAACTGGACGCCTGGGGCGTGGACCTCGCAGTGGGTTGCACGTACAAGTACCTCAATGGCGGCCCGGGCTCTCCCGCGTTCGCCTACGTCAACGCATCGCAGCAGGACCGCCTGCAACAGCCGATCTGGGGCTGGATGGGCGCCGACAACCCCTTCGGCATGACGGAAAGCTACACACCGGCAACGGGAATCCGAAGCTTCATCACCGGCACTCCCCCGGTCCTGGCCATGCAGCCGCTCAAGGACATGGTCGAGCTGATCGCATCGGTGGGCATGGACGCCGTGCGGGAGAAGTCCATCAAACTGACCGACTACGCAGCTGCCTTGGCTGAGGACATGCTGGTCCCCCTCGGCGCCGAGATTGTCAGCCCGCGCAACACCGCCGAGCGCGGCTCGCACATCACGGTTGACCATCCCCTGTTCGGTGACGTCACCCGGACGCTCTGGGACCGGGGCATCATTCCGGACTTCCGTCCGCCGCACGGACTGCGGATCGGGCTCTCGCCGCTCAGCACGAGCTACGCGGAGGTTGAGCTGGGAGTGACCGCCATCCGGGACGCCCTCGCCGAACTCCTGTGAGCGCTGTCCTTGACGACATGGACTCCCGGCCCGGGAGCACCACGTCACTGCTGCGCACGGTCATCGGCTTGTACCTCCGCGATGCCGGTGGATGGATGTCCACGAGGCACCTCATCGCCCTCATGGAGGCACTCGGGTTGAGCGCTGCCGCGTCCCGGACGGCGCTGTCACGGTTGAAGAAGAAGGAAATCGTCCTGCCGCAATTGCGTCACGGGATTCCCGGCTTCGCCGTCACCGAGGGTGCCGCAGCAATGCTCGCCCGCGGCGACCGGCGGATCTTCAAACCCCGCCTGATGTCGTCAGCCGACCGCTGGTGCCTCGTGTCCTTCTCCATCCCGGAAACCGAGCGGGAAAAGCGGCACCAGTTGCGGCGGCGGCTGCACTGGATCGGCTGCGGCACCGTAGCGGCAGGGCTGTGGATCTGCCCCGACGCACTGCGGGAGGAAGTGGAGGAGATCCTGGAGGACCTGGAGCTGCGCGGCATGGCCACGGTGTTCGTGACGGACACTCCCTTGGTCGGAGGCAGCCTCCGCGAGGCCGCCTCCGCGTGGTGGGACCTCGACACAGTCGCGGAACTGCATCGCGACTTCATCCTGCATCATGGTTCCATGGCCGACGACGACGGCCCGGGCAACGGTCCCGACGGCGGCCCGGACACTGCCGCGACCTTCGCCCGCTATGTCCGAAGCATCGACCGCTGGCGGATCATCCCGTATCTGGATCCGGGGCTGCCCGCCGAATTCCTTCCCGAGGATTGGCCCGGAATGGCGGGGATCGCCCTGTTCGAGCGCCTCGGCTCTGCCTATGCAAAGCCCAGCGCCGAATTCGTGCGGACGACGTTGGAGGGATAGCCCGTGAACACGTGATCAGTCCGGGCACCAGGAGTAGTCTGGAACCATGAACTTCCCCGATGGTGGATGGTTCGCGAGGTCGTCATGACCCGCGTCTGGTTGCGTTGGCTGCCGGCAGTGCTGGCTCCGGTGGCCCTTGCTGCGGCGGCCTTGGCTGGTTCCTACCAAGCCGGAGCTGCGACGAGCCTGCCGCACAAAACGGCCGCGGAAGTCATCGCCATGATCGGCCGCGCCGACGTCCATGCATTGTCCGGAACCCTTCAACAAAGTTCCGATCTGGGGCTGCCCAAACTCCCCTCCGTCGGGCCAACGGCGAGCCAAGGGCCCGCTTCCGTGATGGAGCTTTTGAGCGGTTCACACACAGCCCGGGTCTACATGGACGGTCCCGCCAAAGCCAGGTTCCAGGTGATGGACATGCTCGCTGAGCGCGACGTCGTCCGCAACGGCAACGATCTCTGGCTCTACAACTCGGCAGACAACAGCGCGGCGCACATGACGATGCCCGCCGAACCAGCGCGTTCAGCGGCCCCGCACGCGACGCCGACTCCCGGAGTCACCACGCCTGACGTCGTCGCGCAGCACTTCCTCGCCGCCGTCGGGCCCACCACGGACGTGGCCGTGGGCGACGGAACCACGGTGGCCGGCCGCACGGCCTACCAACTGGTGATCAAGCCGCGCAGTACCGGCACTCTCGTCGATTCGGTGACAATCGCCGTCGACTCCGCTTTGGGCCTCCCGCTCGGCGTCGATGTCCGGGCACGGGGCCAGGCGGCAGCGGCGTTCTCGCTCGCATTCACTGACGTGAGCTTGTCGGCGCCCGACGCCGCCCTGTTCAGTTTCACTCCGCCCCGCGGTGCCGCCGTGGAGGAGAAGGCAACCCCGCAGTTGCGATCCCTCCCTGGAAAGACCGGGCAGCCAAAGGCAACAGCGGCCCGGCCAACGATCACGGGCACCGGCTGGGACGCAGTGATGGGCTTGCCCGCCGGCACTGTGCCGAACGATGTCCGCTCGGCACCGATGTTGGCCCAGCTCACCCAGCCTGTCGCCGGCGGTCGAGCGCTGACCACCAGCCTGGCTACTGTTTTGATGCTCGACGACGGCCGCGTCTTCGCGGGAATGGTGCCACTTGAGCGGTTGCAGGCCGCAGCCGCCGCGAAATGACGGAGGCATCCCCGCCGGCTGAACTGGCGATAGAGACGCAAGGCCTCAGCAAGCGCTTCGGCCACCGGGCCGCCGTCGACGGCGTCGACCTGGCGGTGCCCCGCGGTTCGGTCTTTGGATTCCTCGGTCCTAACGGCTCCGGCAAGACCACCACCATCCGGTTGCTTCTTGGCTTGGCGTCCGCCACGAACGGCCGCATCCGGGTCCTTGGCGGCGAGATGCCGCGCCAACTGGCAGCTGTCCTGCCCAACGTGGGCTCGCTCGTGGAAGGCCCGGCCTTCTACCCTTTCCTGTCCGGGGCAGCGAACCTGCGGCGCTTGGACAGCGCCGATCTTCACGCCGCCCCACGGACCCGCGCCGCACGCGTGGATGACGCGCTCGAGAGGGTGGGCTTGTCCCACGCGGCGGGCAAAAGGGTGCGCGCCTATTCCCTCGGGATGAAACAGCGGCTGGGGATTGCGCATGCTTTGCTGCGGCCGCGGGAACTGCTGGTCCTGGACGAGCCCACCAACGGCCTGGATCCGCAAGGGACCCGGGAGGTCCGCAGCCTGGTCCGCTCCTTGGCGGCCGGGGGCACCACCGTGTTCGTCTCCAGCCATCTCCTCGCGGAGGTGGAGCAGATGTGCACCCATGTGGGCGTCATGAGCGTGGGCAAGCTCGTGGCGCAAGGAACCCTGCACGAACTGCGCGCGGCGGGCACGGCCATCATCCGGCTCCACACGCCCGATATCGAGGCCGCTGTCTTTGTCCTCTCCAGGCTCGGCCTGAAGTCGGAACTGGTTGCCCCGCCGCCCGGCTCGTACGGTCCCGATGGCCGGAGCCTCGTCAGTACCGGTCCGGCGGGGCTCGATGTGGCACCCGAGGCGATCGTGGCTGCCTTGGTGTCCGGCGGCGTCCGGGTCCGGGGCTTCGGCGTGGAGAACGCGAGCCTCGAGGAGCGCTTCGTCTCCCTCACCGGAGAGGGCTTCGACATTGCCGGCTGAACGCGGAACCGAAGCGACGATTGCCGTGCTGGAGGGCACGCAAAGCTCGTGGTCGCTCATGGCCTCCGAGCTCTCGGTGCTGTTCCGGCGGCTGCGGACATGGGCCATGCTCCTGGCGCTCGCGGCGATCCCCATCCTCATCGCCGCCGCGGTCAAGCTGAGCTCGCATCCCGTGGCGCCGGGTCGCGGCCCGCCTTTCCTTGACCGCATCACCCAGAACGGGCTTTTCGTCGGCGTCACGGCAATGATCGTCTCCGTACCTTTGTTCCTCCCCCTCACCATCGGAGTGGTGGCAGGCGACACGATTGCCGGCGAAGCAAACCTTGGCACCCTGAGATACTTGCTCGTCGCCCCGGCGGGACGTGTCCGCCTCCTGTTGATCAAGTACGCGTCCGCCTCAGTGTTCTGCCTGGCAGCGACCCTGACGATTGCAGCCGCGGGCGCGCTGGCCGGCGTCGCGCTCTTCCCGGTGGGCCCTGTCACCCTGCTGTCGGGCGACACGATCGGCGTCGGCGAGTCCGTGGTGCGTTCCTTGCTGATTGCCGCGTACATCGCGGTGTCATTGTTGGGGCTCTCCGCTATCGGACTGGCAATTTCCACCTTCACGGACGTGCCGGTCGGAGCCATGGCTGCCACCATCGTGTTGTCCGTGGTGTCGCAAGTGGCTGACAACCTGCCGCAATTGGAGTGGCTGCACCCGTGGCTGTTCAGCCACTACTGGCTGGGTTTCGCCGATCTTCTGCGCCAACCGATCTCGTGGACGAGCTTCGGCGACAACGCCCTGCTGCAGGCGGGCTACATCCTGGTGGCCGGCGCGTTGGCTTACGGCAAGTTCACGAGCAAGGATGTCCTGTCCTGAAGTTCGGCCTGCCCGTAAGCTCATGGCATGGCAAGATTCTTCGATGTTCACCCGCAGGACCCCCAACCACGCGCGATTTCCCAGGTGGTGAAGATCCTCCAGTCCGGCGGCCTCATCGCCTACCCCACCGATTCCTGCTACGCGCTCGGCGCGCAAATCGGCAACAGGGAAGCCCTCGACCGGATCCGCTCGATCCGCCAGCTCGACGGGAAGCACCATTTCACCTTGGTCTGCAAGGATTTCGCGCAGCTCGGCCAGTTCGTGATGATCGACAACGACGTGTTCCGCAGCATCAAGGCCGTTACGCCGGGAAGCTACACCTTCATCTTGCCTGCCACCAAGGAAGTGCCGCGGCGTCTCCTGCACCCCAAGAAGAAGACGGTAGGCGTGCGGATTCCCGACCATAACTTTGTCCAGGCCCTGCTCGCCGAACTGGGCGAACCGCTCCTGTCCAGCACCTTGCTGCTCCCCGACGAGGAGGAGCCCCTGACCCAAGGCTGGGAGATCAAGGAACGCCTGGACAATCTGGTGGAAGCCGTCATCGATTCCGGCGACACCGGCGCAGAGCCCACAACCGTGGTGGACTTCTCAAGCGGCACGGCCGAAGTTGTCAGGCGCGGCACCGGCGATCCCTCCCGGTTCGAGTGAGCATGGGCACTGCCGAGTCGCGCGTCACGATCGCCGTCGACGGCACCGCGATTTCCGGGATCTACGCCCGGCCGGACAAAGCCGCGGCGACAATTGTCCTCGCACACGGAGCCGGAGCCGGCATGGAACATCCGTTCCTGGCCGGCCTGGCCCACGCGTTGAACGACGACGGCGTGGCGACCTTGCGCTTCAACTTCCCCTACCGGGAAGCCGGCAGGAAGTTCCCCGACCGGCCACCCGCTGCGATCTCGGCGTGGCGGGCCGTCATGGCAGAAGCGGCGTCCCGGTCGGAGGGCGAACCCGTGTGGGCGGCCGGCAAGTCCTTCGGCGGCCGCATGGCGTCGATGGCGGTGGCCGAAGGAATGTCCGCGGCCGGACTCGTCTATCTCGGCTACCCGCTGCACCCGCCGGGGAAACCGGAGAAGCTCCGCGACGAGCACCTGTACGGGCTCGCTCTGCCGATGCTCTTCCTGCAGGGCACCCGGGACACCTTCGCGACGCCCGGGCTGCTCGAAGGCGTCGTGGCCCGGATCGGACCCGCCGCCACCATCGAGTGGTGGGACGGCGGCGACCATTCCTTCGTGCGCGCGGGAGTCAAGAAGGGTGCCGCGGACATCGGGGCATCACTAGCGGCCCCCGTGTCGGCGTTCCTTCGCAGGAACGGCTGAGCCTCAGGCTTTCGCCGCGGCGACGGCTATGCCGGGCGGCAGTGGCTCGTGCCGCAAGTACTCCCTGCGGAAGCGGCCGCTGCCGGCCGTGAGTCCCCGCAGCACGATCGCGTACCGCAGCAGTTCCTGTTCCGGGACTTCGGCGCTGATCTCAGTGCGCTCTCCGCCCACGGATGTCGTCCCGGTGACGCGCCCGCGGCGGGAAGACAGATCGCTCATGACCGCACCCACATGCTCGTCGGCCACAAGGACCGTCACGGCCGAAATCGGTTCAAGGAGTTGAATACTGCCCGCCGCAGCGGCCTCCCGCAAGGCCAACGCGCCGGCCGCCTGGAATGCCGCGTCCGACGAATCGACGCTGTGGGTCTTGCCGCCTACCAGGATCACCCTGATATCGACCACCGGGAAACCTGCCCGCACCCCCTTGCCCATCTGGGCCCGGACGCCCTTCTCGACCGAGACGACATACGTGCCGGGGATGACCCCGCCCACAATCCTGTCGACGAATTCAAAACCCGCCCCGCGTTCAAGGGGCTCCACTTCGATGTCGCAAATCGCGTACTGCCCGTGGCCGCCGGATTGCTTGACATAGCGCCCGTGGCCGGCGGCCTGGGCTGCGAAGGTTTCCCGGAGCGGCGTGATGACGTCCACTGTCTGCAGCTTCACCCCCTGCTCGCGCAGCCGGTCGAGGACTGCCTCCGAGTGGGCCTCGCCCATGCACCACAGGACCAGCTGATGCGTCTCGGAGTTGCGCTCCACCCTCAGGGTCGGATCTCCCGCGGCTACCTTGGCCAGGCTCTTGGACAGCGCGTCCTCATCGCCGTGCGACGCCGCTTCGATCGCCACAGGCATCAGCGGCTCGGGCATGTCCCAGGTTTCCACCAGCAAGGGAGCCTCGCGGGCGGAAACCGTATCTCCCGTCTCGGCGCTCGCCACCTTCGCCAGCGCGCAGATGTCCCCGGCCACGGCGAACTGTACCGGACGGAGGCTGGACCCCAACGGAGAGTAAAGGTGGGTGATCCGCTCGTCGCTGTCGTGGTCGGGGTGGCCCCGTTCGGCCAGCCCGTGCCCACCGACGTGCACGGCAGAGTCCTCGCGAAGCGTCCCCGAGAAGAGCCTGACAAGGCACACTCGCCCCAGGAACGGGTCAACGGTGGTACGCACCACTTCGCCAAGGAGCGGACCATCCGGATCGCACGCCAGGGGTGCGACGGGCGTCCCGCCCAAGTCGGTGACCGTCGGGAGGTTTCGCTCAGTCGGTGACGGGAACGCCCGGGTCAGCACTTCCAGCAGTTCGGCCGTGCCGACTCCGGTCACGGAAGAGCTCGCCAGCACCGGAAAGAAGGTGCCCCGGACGATCGCGGTCTCCACATCGTCCACGAGGGTATCGATGGGGACCTCCTCGCCTCCGAGGTACCGGTCCATCAAGCTCTCGTCCTCGCTCTCCGAAATGATGCCCTCGATGAGTTCCCCGCGGACACCCTCCGCGCCGGCCAGTTCCTCCGCGGTCGCGGGACGTACCGCGGGACGCGGCTCCCCTGGGGTGTACTCCGACACCGTGCCCGAAAGCAGACCGAGCACTCCCGAAACAGCATCGGCGTCACGGACGGGCACGTAGAGGGGTAGGACGGAATCGCCGAAGGCGGCCCGGCATTCGGCCAGGACGGCATCGTAGTTCGCCCGTGGATGGTCAAGCCGGCTGATCACGACCGCCCGGGGCATGCCGACGCGCTCGCATTCACCCCACAGGGCGGTGGTTCCGACGTCGACCCCGTCAACCGCCGACACCACGAACAACGCCGCATCCGCAGCACGGAGCCCCGCGCGCAGCTCGCCCATGAAATCGGCGTAGCCCGGGGTGTCGAGAAGGTTCACTTTGACGTCGTCGAAGACCAGGGGCGCCGCGGAGAGCCCTATGGATCGTTGTTGATGGATGGCCGTCGCTTCCGAATCACTCACCGTGGTGCCGTCGACGATCGAACCCATGCGGGTCACGACGCCGGCAGCGTAGAGAAGTGACTCGAGCAGCATCGTCTTTCCAGCGCCTGAGCGGCCAATCAGCACGACGTTGCGGATATTCTCCGGCCGGTCGGCCGGCGCCGAGGAGGGGTCCGCGCGTCGAAGATCGGGGTTGGTCCGGTTCGACCCCTTCGTCGCACTGCCTGGGCCTTTCGCCGACATGAGCACCTCCTGGAGTAGAAGCCGGATCCCCCGCGTCCTTTGCTTACCGATTCCACACCCTGGACCGGCGCACGGCAAGAGCAATCCACGGAGTCCGTGCCGAAACTGCAGGCTAGGAGAGCATTCCCCACACCACGCGAACGGAAATGGCCGCGCTCGCGGCAATGACAACCGCGAAAGCCGCCAGCCACAACAAGGACGGCACCCCCGTGGAACGGGCCAGGATGTAGGCATCCGAGGACGCGAGCCGATCCCGGCGGCCGGTATGTACGGCAGCCACCTTGAACCAGTCCCGCACGGCCCCCACCTCGAGCGCTATGCCGAGGCCCAGCACCACATGGCTGACCGTCGAAGCAGAAGCAAACATGACAAGCAGCTGGGCAGTCGCCGCGCTCAGGAGCGCGACGAAGATTCCGGTGAAGTTCCGTAGAAAGATCAGCGCGAGCAGCAATACCAGCGCACCGACGGACATGGCCGCCCCGGACCACCCTGCAGACACGGACCAGATGAGCGCCACGCCCACCACCGCGGGACTCGGATATCCCCAGAAACCGGACCAGGCTGCGCCGAACTTGCCGCGCCCGCTGCTCAGGAGCTGTCCGGAGTGGTCCAGCCCGATCCGTAGCCCGTGGACAACCCGCCCCGTCATGAGGGCGGCGAACGCGTGGCCCAGCTCATGCACGAAGGTCACGTAGAGGCCGAACCAACGCCAGGTGGCCCGCGGGATGCTCAATACGACGGCCGCAGCGAGGATACCCAGGACAACCGGGGCCGCCAGGTTCGGGACCTCTTGGGTGGTGAATCCCCGCAGGACGGCCTGCCACCAGTCGTTGGCCAGGTCAGCGGGTCGCAATTCCATGTTCATCACCGTGGCATCCTAAAGAAAAAGCCTGTGAATGCCTCCCAGAGGGCTGGAACCGTCGCCAGACCGGGATCACATCTTCCGCTTGGTCCTGGCCGTGGCGGGCGCGGTCCATGGGTCCTCGGGCCAGGGATGCTTCGGATAGCGGCCCCGCATTTCCGCACGGACGTGGGCGTAGGGGCCCGACCAAAAGGAAGCCAGGTCATCTGTCACGGCGAGCGGTCGCCTGGCCGGGGAGAGCAAATGGAACAGCACCGGCACGCGTCCGCCTGCCACACGCGGCGTCTCTGCCCAACCGAAGCACTCCTGCAGCTTCACGGCCACTACCGGCCGGCCGTCGTCGTCGGCCGCGTCCGGATACTCGATCCGCACCCGCGAACCGCTCGGCACCTCAAGCCATTCCGGTGCCAGCTCGCCGAGTCGGGCCGCCTCAGCCCACGGCACAAGCCGCCGCAACGGCTCGCCCAGGTCAATCCCCCTCGTGGCAGCGCCTCCTGCGAGCGCTTCGAGTTCAGGCGCGAGCCACTTCTCCAGCCGGGCCAGCAACGCCGGCTCGGAGACATCCGGCCATGGATCACCCAGTTCCCTGTGCAGCAAAGCCAATCGCCGGCGCAAGGCATCGGCGGCCGGCGACCATCCAATCGTCCCCAGGCCCTCTTTCGCCAGGGCGCGGGCGACGGCAACGCGCCCGTCGTCGATGGTCGGGCGCACCGGCGTGGACGAAAGCAGGATCGCTCCCAGCCGCCGTTCCCTCTTGGCGGTGACACGGCCCTGTGTGAAATCGGCTTCCACCGTGTCGCTCGTCAGGTGGCTGGCGGCAGCTTCCGCCGCATCCGCTGCCAAGGGGGCTGCGGATCGGATGACGGCGCCGGTGCCCGCCGCATCCCGGCCCTCCGCGCGGGACACTTCGGCCACGGCGAGCCAATCGTGGCCGGCGAGCGTACTGCCTGCCGGCAGTCCGGCACGTGTCCCGGATGTCAGCAGGTAGCGTTCGGGGCCGGCGCCTGGGACGCGACGCGCCACGCGATCCGGGAACGCGAGCGCGACGACGAAGCCGAGCGCTTCTGCCGGACTCACCGGTGAAGGCCAGCTCGGCGGTGTGGTCAGGGAAGGCCCGACGCCGGACCTTTCCTGGCGTGCGATCGCCTCCATGCGGCGGACATCCTCCGCCCAACGCCTGGCGGCCGGATCCTTGCCCGTCCGGAGTGTGGCCAGAAGGCGCGTCAGGTCAGCCCCGGGAGCCCGCTGATCCCCGGCCACGAGGGCGACGGCCTCGGCAGCCGCCCGGTGCCCGACCGCGGCGGCGCCATCCAGCAGCGCGCGGGCCAGTCGTGGATCGGCAGGGATCCTGGCCAGGGTCTTTCCCGCCTCCGTGGCCAGTCCGTCAGGGCCAATCGCACCGAGCTCCCGCAGTACCTCGATGGCATCATCCATGGCACCTTGGGGCGGAGCGTCTGGAAGTGCCAGCCCCCGGCCGCCCGGCGATCCCCAACAGGCCAGGACGAGAGCGGCGCCCGTCAGGTCGGCTGCCGCGATTTCCGGGGTCGGGTGGGCAGGTGCGGCACCATACGCCTTTTGCTCGTAACAGCGGACCACCCGTCCGGGCCCCTGGCGTGCCGCGCGTCCGGCGCGCTGCTCGGCGGAGGCACGCGAGCAGGAGACAGTGACGAGTCCCGACATCCCGCGGTTGGCGTCACGCCGCAGCTCACGGGACAGTCCCGAATCGATGACCAGCCGGACTCCCGGAACTGTCAGCGAGGACTCGGCCAGGGCAGTCGAGACGACGATCCGCGGAGGTCCGCCGGGCTCCCGGCCGGAAACCGCCTGGTCTTGTTCCGCCGGACTCGCCTGTCCATTCAGCTCCAATACCTCCACTCCCGGTAGCCTCGCAGCCATTCTGGCGCGCAGCCGGGACGCGACGTAGGAGACCTCCCACGCACCAGGAAGGAACACCAGGGCGTCGATATCCGGATCGGCTGCGAGCGTGTCCGTGTACAACGCCGCGGCGGTATCCGCCACATGGTCCAGGAAGGCGCGGGCCACGCCGCGTCCGTCCAACCGTGGACCTGCCGCGGGCGCCCAGTCCACCGTCAAGGGATGCAGCGCGGAGGGACAGTCGACGACGGGTGCCGGGCCGCCGCCGTCGTGCTTCCTGCCTGCGCCTTCTCCGGCGCCGGCGCCTCCGATCAGCGCGGCAAACCGTGGCGCGTCGAGGGTTGCCGACATCGCGACAAGCGTCAGGTCGTCCCGCATCTCACGGACCTCTATGAGCATTCCGAGCAAAAGGTCCGTCTCCAGGCCGCGCTCGTGGACTTCGTCCAGGATCACGGTGCCGACGTTCTCAAGGCCGGGATCCGCCAGCAGTCGGCGCAGGAGGATTCCGGGGGTGACGAACTCAATGATGGTGCCCGGACCTGTTTGGCTTTCTCCGCGGACCGTGTACCCGACCCGATCGCCGAGCCCGCTGCCGTCGAGGGCGGCGAGGCGCCGTGCCGCTGATCGCGCTGCCACCCGTCGTGGTTGGGTCACCACCACCCGGGGGAGCTTTTTGCCTGTGACGGCGCCGGCCTCGTTCCTGGCGAGTGCGATGTTGGCAAGCAAGGGCGGCACAAGGGTCGTCTTGCCGGTCCCCGGGGGCGCTTGCACGACGGCGGTTCCTGCCGCTCCTCCCGCATCGAGGGCTTTGGCGAGTTCCCCCAGCGATTCTCCGAACACCAGTCCCGCGCCGATCCTGTCCAGGTCGAAAGGGCGGTAGGCGAGCGCGGCGTTCCGGGGAACGAGTGGGGATTTCACTTCTCCATTGTGCATAGATGCGGATCGGACCCTCAAAGGTGGACTCCTTGCCGAATCGGGAGGACGATTAAAAGGCAGTTGCTAGAAGGAGGTCTGTGATGTGCTACGGCTACAACAAGGATTTCCGGCGGGACACCAGGAAAGATGCCTCACAGGAACCCGAGGAACGCCCTGAGCCCAAGGTGGACGCGAAGGACTTCATGTTCTGGGCCTTCCCACGCCGTCACCGTGAGTTCACGAACGATCCGGAGCCGGTTATCGACCGGACCCGCGAGAGGGTCTAGGCCACGGCATTGAAAGGAATGTCCCCAGGGGGGCATTCCTTTCGTGTGGCCCTACAACTCCGCGAATCCAAGGTATTTACTGGAGATACAACGTGAGCGGTTCGCCCGCCCCGCTGCGGAAAGTGGGCTCCCTTTTCCCTCCACTGCCACCGAAGGATCTCCGCCATGAATGCATCAGAGCTAAGCGACGAAGCCGGTGTGCGGCCATGACAGCGGACGCCATCACCTGGCTGATTGTCTTGATTGTCCTGCTGGTCATCTGGTTTGCGATGGCCGTCCACATTGTCACGCAGTATGAGCGTGGTGTCCTGCTGAGGCTGGGGAGGGTCCAGGGACTCCGGACCCCTGGGCTTGTGGTCATCATCCCGTTCGTCGACCGGCTGAGGAAAGTCTCCCTGCGGATCGTCACCATGCCTATCCAGTCCCAGGGCATCATCACGCGGGACAACGTCAGCCTGGACATTTCCGCCGTCGCCTATTTCCGGGTGGTGGACGCCATCAAGTCCGTCCTTGCGATCGAAAACGTCTACGCCGCAATCGACCAGATCGCACAAACCACGCTGCGCAAAGTAGTAGGCCAGCACACGCTCGACGAAACGCTCGCGGAAACAGACGTCATCAATGCCAACATCCGCCAGATCCTGGATGGACTGACCTTGGAATGGGGCGTCGAAGTGACCCTCGTGGAACTCAAGGACATCCAGCTGCCGGAGAGCATGAAGCGCGCCATGGCCCGCCAGGCCGAGGCCGAGCGTGAGAAGCGTGCCAAGATCATCGCCGCCGAAGGCGAGTCCCTGGCCGCAGCCGCACTGGGCACGGCCTCCGACACTATGATGGCCCACCCATTGGCCCTGCAGTTGCGCAACCTGCAGTCCATGGTGGAGATCGGCGTGGACAAGAACACCACCGTCGTTTTCCCCGCGCCTTTGATGAGCACCATCGGCGAGCTCGGAGCATTCCTCGCCCGCGAAGCCGCCGCGGCGAAAGCTGCTCAGCCCCCGAGGACCATGACGGGACGGACCATGGCCGGGTGAGACTGGCAGCAGGATGAAACTGAACGCGGCCTATACTCGTTGAACCCGTCGTAAAGCCCGGGAACAGATCGCATAAGCTGCAGAAGGAGGAAGACCATGACCGACCCCCTACGGGGCCGTGCCACCGCCTTCCTCCTCCGCATCGGCCTGTTGGCAGGACTGTTTGCGATCATCGCCGGAATCGTCGGAATGCATGTCATGGCGGGTGGCCACAGCATGCAAGCCGCCCCCTCGGCGGGCCCGGCCGCCGTCGTGAACCAGGCCTCAGTCGTTAGCCACCCCGCAGTCCACCACGCGGATTCTCCACCCGCGCCGTCGTGCACATGCCCAGGCAGCTGCACCGGGATGTCGGCCCTGCACGCCGCCTGCGTCCCTGCGCCGGGCCACAACACGCTGACAGCACCCTTGCCCGGCGTCCCGCCCTATGCCACTGCGGGGGCAACCGGAGCAGGTGTCCTGGTCTCCGACTATGCGCACCGTCCGGGTAGTCCTTCCCCGGGCGATCTCTGCATCAGTCGCACGTAGAATCCACACCCGCACCGGTCTCGCCCGTCCGCTGCACAAGACTCCTCCCTGACGCGCCGCCCACACGGTGGGTTTGCCGTGCGCGTCCCACGCAGCCGCACCTCTGCAGGCTGATGATTGAAGGACCCCAAAAGCATGAGAAAAAACCTTGCCATGACCACCATTACCGTTGCCACGGCGATCGCCCTTGCCGGCTGCTCGGCTGGAACCAGCGACAGCAGCATGCCGGGAATGAACCACGGGAGCGCCTCCGCATCCCCTGCCGGTTCAGCTGCGGCCGCGCCGGCAGACCACAACGCCGCGGACGCAGAGTTTGCCCGGATGATGATCCCCCACCATGCCCAGGCCGTCCAGATGAGCGACGGTGTGCTCGCCAAGAACGGCATCCCTGCCCAGGTGACTGCGCTCGCCGGCAGGATCAAGGCAGCCCAAGGACCGGAGATCGAGAAGATGACGGGGTGGATCAAGGACTGGAACGAGCCGGCGGAGATGTCGGGCGGCCACACCATGAACGGAATGGTGGACAACGGGGACATGACGAAACTCGAGGCGGCCCAGGGCCGTGAAGCTGCCAGGCTGTTCCTGACCCACATGATCGCCCACCACCAAGGGGCCGTGGCCATGGCGCAGAAGGAAGGCGCCGAAGGCAAGAACGCGGACGCCCTCAAACTCGGCAAGGACATCGTGGTGGCCCAGGAAGCCGAGATCAAGGAAATGCAGGAGTTATTGGGCACGCTGTAGATGCGCATCTAGCGAAAGGCACATCCAGCCAAAAGCGCCGGCCCACCCGGTTTTCCAGGGCGGGCCGGCGCTCGGCGGCCCCGGGTTATGGCTGACCCGGCCTTAGGCCGTCACGTCTACGGAGGTTCCTTCCGCTGCAAGCACGGCCTCCGCTACATCTTCCCTGAGGTGGTAGTCCCTGGCGTCCACCGGATACAAGGAACCGCTGACCACGTAATAGCCGCGGCCTTCGCCCGGTCCGCCGGCCGCGGCATCTATCGCGGCGACCATCCCCGGTTCCAAGGGCTTTTCTTTGCCTGCTTCACGCAATCGCGCGAGGTCTTCGGATTGAAGGCGACTGATCAAACCCGGAATATCGCACATCTGAAAACACCGTCCTGTTCGGTCCATGGGAAAGGTTTGCGCCGTCGCCCCAGCCCTTGGTGCATGCCAAGAACAGTAAGCCCGGGCATGGCTCGTGGCAAGGGTCCGTTGAGGACATGTCCACTGGATGGACCCGGCTTGCTGGCGCTTCCGGTTTCATGTTGCGTTCTTGGTTCCGTTGCCTACTGTTCAGTAACGCTCGGCAACATCGAGGGAGTGACTTCACCATGCAAAGCCCATTCGGGCGACAATGTCTCCTTTTCCGCCACCCGCCGCGGCTTCCTCGCCGCCGCCCTGACCGGCGCGGCGTTGACCCTGGCCCCGGTTTCGTTCGCGGCAGCCGCCACCGGAACCAGCAAGAGCAAGACGATCACCGGGCATCTGGAACCGGGCGCCGCAGATTTCGTCTATTTGCCGATCGACGTCCCCGCCGGCGTCAACAAGATCAGCGTTTCGTATACCTACAGCAAGCCCCAGGTGGCCTCCGGACTCCTCGGGAACGCCTGCGACATCGGAATCTTCGATGAGAAGGGCACCGATCTCGCCGGGAAGGGTTTCCGCGGCTGGTCCGGCGGTTTCCGCACCGAATTCAGCATCAGCGCCGGCGACACGACGCCGGGCTACCTGCCCGGACCGATCGGAAAGGGCACCTGGAACGTCGTCCTCGGCCCGTACCAGGTAGCCGAGCAAGGCCTCGACTACACCGTCAACATCACCCTTGACTATGGACCCGACGTCGCTCCGTTCAAGCCCCAGTACCCGCCGCAGCAGATTGCCGGCCGTGGTGCGGCCTGGTACCGCGGCGATGCGCACCTGCACACCGTCTACTCCGACGGAAAGCGCACCCCCGAAGAGGTCGCAGCCGGCGCCCGCGCCGCGCGCCTCGACTTCATGATCTCCACGGACCACAACACGCCGGCATCGCACGGCGTCTGGGGGCCGCTTGCCGGCAACGACCTGCTCATCCTCACGGGCGAGGAAGTCACCACGCGGAACGGCCATTACCTCGCGCTCGGCCTGGAGCCCGGCGAATGGATTGACTGGCGCTACCGGGCCCGCGACAAGGGGTTCGAGCAGGAAGCCCAGCGGATCCACGCCTCCGGCGGAATCGTTGTTCCCGCACACCCCTATTGCCCCTACGTCGCCTGCCGCTGGAAGTTCGGTTACGACGACGCCGACGCCGTAGAGGTATGGACGGGCCCGTGGACCATTGACGACGAGTCCTCCGTCAACACGTGGGACTCGATGCTGGCCCACTCCGTGCGCACAGGTGGCCGGTGGCTCCCGGCCATGGGCAACAGCGACGCCCACAGTGTTCCGCAGGTCATCGGGCTCCCGCACAACGTGGTCAACGCCGCGGCTCTGTCGCGCGATGCCCTGCTGGACGGCATCCGCAACGGACGGAACTGGATCGCAGAGTCCGCCGACGTCTCAGTGGATTTCCAGGTCACGTCCGGCGGCAAGAGCGCGACCGTTGGCGAGCGGCTCAACGTCGCCGCAGATGCCCGTGTCACAGTGACGGCGAAAATCGCCGGGGTGCCGAACGGCGTCGTGCGCTTCATCACGGATGAGGGACAGACCCAGCAGGTCACCCTTCCGGCGTCGGGCCAGGGAACGAGCACGTGGGTGACCACCCCGCAGCTCGCGGCCTACGTTCGCGTGGAGGTCCGCCATCCGAAGCTCGACGGAACCTCGGGCAGCGGCACGGAGATGGGAACTGCCATCCCGCTCGGACCCATGGCGGCGTTGACGAACCCGATCTTCCTGGGTGCCAGCTAGTCCGCGACGGATCCGATTCAATGTGAGGGAGGCCCTGCCAGTACCCCTACTAGCAGGGACTCCCTCAGCTTGGAATTCTCCTGTTTGATGGAAAGTGCCAATCCTCCGTCCATCAACAGGAGAATAATGCTGACCGTCAACGCTTACGCCGCCCCCTCCGCGAGCGAAGCCCTCGTCCCCACCACCATCGAGCGCCGCGACGTCGGCGCCCACGACGTGCTGATCGAGATCAAGTACGCAGGCATCTGCCATTCAGACATCCACACTGTCCGCGGCGACTGGGGACCGCAGTCCTACCCTCTGGCTCCGGGCCACGAAATCGCCGGAATCGTCACCGAAGTCGGCCCCGCGGTCACCCGCCACAAAGTCGGGGACCGCGTCGGTGTCGGCTGCATGGTGAACTCCTGCCGCGAATGCGAGAACTGCCGCAAGGGCGAGGAGCAGTACTGCCTGAAAGGCATGACCGGTACCTATGGCGCCGTCGACCGTGACGGGACCATCACCCAGGGCGGCTACTCCACCCACGTCGTCGTGACCGAGGACTTCGTGGTGCGTATCCCCGAAGGAATAGAGCTCGACGCCGCCGCTCCCCTGCTGTGCGCAGGCATCACCACCTATTCGCCGCTGCGGCACTGGGGTGCCGGCCCGGGCAAGAAGGTCGGCGTCGTAGGACTCGGCGGGCTAGGCCATATGGCCGTCAAGCTCGCTCACGCCATGGGCGCCGAGGTCACCGTGTTGTCCCAGTCGTTGAAGAAGATGGAAGACGGCCTGCGCTTGGGCGCGGACAGTTACTTCGCCACGAGCGATCCGGCCACCTTCGAGGAGCTTGCGCGGTCGTTCGACCTCATCATCAACACGGTCAGCGCCCCGATCGACATCAGCTCCTACCTTCAGTTGCTGACGCTCGACGGCGCGCTGGTGAACGTGGGTGCACCGGCGGAGCCGCTCCCGGTCAATGTGTTCTCGCTCATCACAGGACGGCGCTCCTTCGCCGGATCGGCAATCGGCGGCATCCGTGAGACCCAGGAGATGCTCGATTTCTGCGCCGAGCATGGACTTGGTGCCGAGATCGAGGTCATCCCGGCCGACAAGATCAACGACGCCTACGAGCGCGTTCTCGCGTCCGATGTGCGGTACCGCTTCGTGATCGACAGCTCGACACTGGGTTAGGGGAGCGAAAAGAATGCAGTACACCACGGTAGGCAGAACGGGAGTGCAGGTTTCGCCGTTGTGCTTCGGGACAATGTCGTTCGGTTCCGAAGCCGACGAACAGGCCTCAGCGGACATGTTCCACCGGGCCCGCGAGCTGGGCATCAACTTCTTCGATACTGCCGATGTTTACGGCGGCGGCCGCTCGGAGGAGATCCTGGGCAAGCTCGTTTCGGACAGTCGGGACGAAGTCGTCATTGCCTCCAAAGTGTTCTACCCGACCGGCGCGGACATCAATGCCCAGGGCTTGTCCCGCCGGCACATCGTGCGCGCCGTCGAGGCAAGCTTGAAGCGCCTGGACACAGAATGGATCGATTTCTACTTTGTCCACGCCTTCGATGAGCACACTCCCATCGAAGAGTCGTTGCGCGCGCTCGACGATCTGCAGCGGCAGGGGAAGATCCTCCACCCTGCCGTGAGCAACTGGGCGGCCTGGCAAATCGCGACCGCTCAGGGCATCTCCGCGAAGGAGGGTCTCGCGCGGTTCGAGCTGATCGAACCCATGTACAACCTGGTCAAACGGCAGGCGGAAGTGGAGATTCTTCCGCTGGCCCAGGCCGAGAACATGGGCGTCATCACGTACAGCCCACTCGGAGCGGGGCTGCTGACCGGCAAATATGGTGCCGGCAAGCGTCCCGAAAGCGGCAGGCTGGTCGACAATGCCCGCTATGCAGACCGGTACGACGTCGAGAGCGACCTGACAACTGCCGATCGATTTACCGCGTTCGCCCAGGAGTCCGGCATCAAGCCTGCGACACTGGCCGTGGCGTGGGCAATGTCGCATCCGGCAGTCACTGCGCCGATCACCGGAGCACGGAACCTCGAACAGCTCGAAGATTCCCTGGCCGCGCTGGACGTCGGGATGACGGCGGAACTCCGGGACGAGATCTCGGCCCTCTCGCCAACCCCGGCCCCGGCGACAGACCGGACCGAGGTCCTCAAGCCGCACTGGACCTGATCCGGCGGCCCTCGGCTCGAATGCCCCTGCGGGCGCAAGCACCATGGCCCTTGGCCGCGTGCTCGCGCTTCGTGGGGGCTTTCTGCTGTCAGGGAGTGTCACTTGGCCACGGGGGTCCGCAGCAACGATGATTTCCCCATGAAGGCAATCCGATGAACAAGAACAGGCTTGAGGCATTCAGTGACGGCGTCCTCGCCATTGTCATCACCATCATGGTGCTTGAACTGCGGGTGCCACCGGAACCGAGCTGGCATGCCTTGCTCAGCGTCTTTCCCACGTTCCTCAGCTACCTGCTCAGCTTCGTCTACGTGGGGATCTACTGGAACAACCACCACCACATGATCCACTTGGCGGACCGGGTCAACGGCAGAATTCTGTGGGCGAACCTGCACCTGTTGTTCTGGATATCCCTCTTCCCGTTCAGCACACGCTGGATGGATGAGACGGGTTTCGCCGAGGTCCCGGTGCTGGCTTACGGGTTCAACCTGCTCTGCGCCGCGATTGCCTACTTCGTCCTGCAGCAGTCCTTGATCCGGCAGCAGGGGCGGCAGGGTCCACTCGCACAGGCGGTTGGCCGGGACTGGAAGGGGAAGACGTCACCCCTCATCTATCTTGCAGGTCTTGGCCTCTGCTTCGTGCATCCTTTGCTCGCCGTCGCCGCCTACACTGTCGTGGCGCTGATCTGGCTCGTTCCCGACCGGCGGGTGGAGCACTTTGTCACCCGCGCACACCAGGACTGGGCGGAGTAGCGTGAGCCAGGGATCAGCAGGAAGCACGTCAGACCTTCCGTGAGCGCCGCTCGAGCAGGAGCGTGTCCCGCCATTGGCCGGCAAAAGGTCCCGAGATCATGCGTGCGATGCGTTCACGGCGGCCGACGATCGTGAATCCATTCGCCTGGTGAAGGCGGATGCTGGCCTGGTTCTCGGGGAAAATGCTCGACTAGATGGTCCAGATGCCACGATCTTCGGTGGACGCAGCCAGCGCTTTCAACAACAGGCCTCCGACACCCCGTCCGCGGGCAGAACCGGCGACGTAGACGGAATGTTCGACGACACCGGCATAAGCCGGTCGCGAGGACACAGCGGAAACGGCCGTCCATCCCAGTACGAGCCCGGATGCTTCAGCGACGAAACGGTGGTCCGGAAGGCGGCTTGCGTCGAATTGCTCCCATTCGGGAGCGGCCGCTTCGAAGGTTGCTTGCCCGGTCCCGATGCCTTCCGTGAAAATCGCTCGGACTTCGGGCCAATCCCCGGGACGCATGGGCCGGATCAGGACGGCTCCGGCTTCGCTGAACATCCACCCATTATGCCCGTGGATGGCCGGGCCCTTGATTGAATCCCCCGACCTTGTTGCACTTGTCCCATGAACAAAGAACAGTTGATCATCGTCGGATCCGGCCCTGCCGGTTACACC
This sequence comes from Arthrobacter sp. efr-133-R2A-63, assembly GCF_030209795.1. NCBI lineage: Bacteria > Bacillati > Actinomycetota > Actinomycetes > Micrococcales > Micrococcaceae > Arthrobacter > Arthrobacter sp. efr-133-R2A-63. Next base: position 38,991 of record NZ_JARVRG010000034.1, read on the forward strand.
GCGGCAATCTATGCAGCCAGGGCGGGCCTGAGCCCCCTCGTCATTGCAGGCTCGGTCACCGCCGGCGGCGCGTTGATGAACACCACGGAAGTGGAGAACTTCCCCGGCTTCCCCGCCGGCATCCAGGGTCCCGAACTCATGGATGGCCTGCAGGAGCAAGCCGAACGCTTCGGCGCCAAAATAGTCTTCGACGACGCCACTGAAGTCCAGCTGACGGGGTACCTCAAGCGCGTGGTCACCGGCTCGGGCGACACCCACGAGGCGCCCGCCGTGATCCTTGCGACCGGCTCGGCCTATAAGGAACTCGGTTTGCCCGAAGAGAAGAGGCTGAGCGGACACGGCGTTTCCTGGTGCGCCACCTGCGATGGCTTCTTCTTCCGTGAGCAGGACATCATCGTGGTGGGTGGCGGCGATTCCGCGATGGAAGAAGCGATGTTCCTGACCCGGTTCGCGAAGACCGTGACCGTCGTCGTCCGCAGGGAGGAGCTCCGGGCCTCCAGGATCATGGCCCAGCGGGCCAAGGACAATCCGAAAATCCGCTTCGCGTGGAACTCGGCCATCACCGCCATCCACGGCGACGCCAAGGTCACCGGGGTGACCCTGGCAGACACGCGTTCCGGCGAATCGCGCGAGCATGCAGCAACCGGCATCTTCGTTGCCATCGGACATGTCCCCCGGACGGACCTGGTCGAGGGACAGGTGAAACTCGACGCCGAGGGTTACATCAAGGTGGACTCCCCCACCACCGTTACCAACCTCTCCGGGGTTTTCGCTTGCGGCGACGCAGTGGACCACCGCTACCGCCAGGCCATTACGGCCGCCGGAACGGGTTGCGCCGCGGCTTTGGATGCCGAACGGTACCTCGCCGCGCTCGACGACGCGGACAGCATCGCCACGGCGCTCGTGGAAGAACCCACCCACGCCTGAACCCACCCAACTGACTCGCATTAGGTGTCGTTTTGAGGTCTCAGAACGACACCTAATGCGAGTCAGTTGGGAAAAGTGCGCGCGTATCAAGCCGTACCTAAAAACCACTTTTCGGCATGCCTAACTTAACGGTATCCTCAAGTGTCCGTATCCGCGATGTTGAGGAAACCATGGCTGCCACGATTGCCGAGCGACCGCCGGGCAAGGCCCGGTGGCGGTCGCGGCTGCTCTTCTTGGGTCCGGCTTTCGTCGCCGCGATCGCCTACGTGGATCCGGGAAACGTCGCGGCAAACCTCACTGCCGGGGCAAATTACGGCTACCTTCTCGTGTGGGTCCTGGTAGCGGCGAACGTCATGGCGGTCCTGGTGCAGTACCAGTCGGCGAAACTCGGCTTGGCCACCGGCCAGAGCCTTCCGGAACTGCTGGGCAAACGCTTGGGAACCCGCCGCCGCAGGCTGTTCTGGGTCCAGGCTGAGGTGGTTGCCGGGGCTACGGACATGGCCGAAGTCATCGGCGGCGCGGTCGCCCTCAACCTTCTTTTCGGACTGCCGCTGCTCCCGGGCGGAATCATCATCGGCCTGGCTTCCATGGTTCTCTTGGGGCTCCAGTCCTCCCGGGGCCAGAAGTCCTTTGAATATGCAATCATGATTCTCCTTGCTGTCATCGCGGTCGGGTTCGTTTCGGGGCTCTTCGTCAACCCACCCGAGACCGGTGGAGTGCTCGCTGGTTTGGTGCCGCGCTTCGAGGGCACGGACACTGTCCTCCTCGCCGCGAGCATGCTCGGTGCCACCGTCATGCCGCATGCCATCTACCTGCATTCGGCCCTGGCCCGCGACCGGCACGGTTTCTCGGAGGATCCCGCCGTGCGGACGCGGCTCATCAAGTCCACCCGCGTGGACGTCGCGGGTGCCCTGATGCTGGCCGGCGTCGTGAACATCGCCATGCTCCTTTTGGCCGCGTCCAGCCTGCGGGGAGTCGACGGAACCGACACCATCGCCGGAGCCCACGCCGCCGTGACCTCGGCCCTGGGACCAATCATCGGCGTCGCTTTCGGGGTCGGTTTGCTTGCCTCGGGGCTGGCATCGACGTCCGTCGGATGCTACGCCGGCGCAACGGTCATGGGCGGCCTCCTCAAGATCCGGGTGCCCTTGCTGGTCCGCAGGGTAGTCACGCTGGTTCCGGCGCTGGCCATTCTCGGCGCGGGCATAGAACCCACCCTGGCGCTCGTGCTGAGCCAGGTCCTGCTGAGCTTCGGGATTCCGTTCGCCTTGATTCCGCTGATCCGACTTACCGGCAAGCGTGAGGTCATGGGCATCCATACGGACTCCACGGCATTGAAGATTGCCGGGTGGACCAGCGCCGCACTGATCGTCGGCCTCAATTGCGTCCTCATCGTCTTGACAGTCGCGGGGAAGTCCTAATCCCATGAGCAATCCCCAGGCCCTGGCCCGCCGGCTGGGCACCTTTGACGCGGTCGTGATCGGATTGGGCTCCATGATCGGCGCCGGCGTGTTCGCGGCGTTCACCCCTGCGGCGGCTGCCGCAGGGTCAGGACTGCTGATCGGACTCGTCATCGCGGCAGCGGTGGCATTCTGCAACGCCACATCCTCCGCTCAACTCGCTGCCTCATACCCCACGTCTGGCGGAACATACATTTACGGGCGCGAACGGCTGGGGCCATGGTCCGGCTACCTGGCCGGGTGGGGATTCGTCATCGGCAAGACCGCCAGCGCGGCGGCCATGGCCATGACGTTCGCCGCCTATGCCGCCCCTCCGGGCTGGGAACGTCCCGTGGCGATCGTCGCCGTCGTCGTCCTCGCCGCCGTGAACTATCACGGGGTGACCCGTACGGCAGGCTTGACACACATTCTGGTTCTCGCAGTGCTGGCGGCGCTGGCCATCGGGGTGGCAGCCAGTTGGACCGGTTCTGCGCCGTCCCCGGCCAACATCCCCGGGGATGGCCTCCTTGCACACGGCTGGTACGGGATCCTCCAATCCGCAGGTTTGCTGTTCTTCGCCTTCGCCGGCTATGCGAGGATCGCGACCATGGGAGAGGAAGTCCGGGACCCACGCCGCGCGATTCCGCGTGCCATCGGGATAGCGTTGGGCGTCGCCGTCGTCCTCTACGCGATCATCGCAGTGACGCTTCTCGCCGCCCTCGGGCCTGACGGTGTTGCAGGCACTCCGACGCCGCTCGCTGCCGCGGCCGGAGCCGGGACCTTCGCCTGGGCGGTCCCGGTGGTCCGCGTCGGAGCCGCCGTCGCGTCCCTCGGCGCTTTGCTCGCCCTCATCGCGGGCCTGGGCCGCACCACGCTGGCCATGGCCAGGCACCACGACCTGCCGCACTGGCTCGCCGCCGTCCACCCCCGGTACCGGGTCCCGCACCGCGCCGAAGCCGCCCTCGCCGTGGTGATCTGCGTGATCGTCGCCGTCGCCGACTTGCGCGGTGCGATCGGCTTCTCCTCGTTCGGCGTGCTCGTCTACTACCTGGTCGCCAATATCGCGGCTTTCACCCAGCCGGACGAAGACCGCCGATACCCCAAGGCCCTCCAGGTGTTCGGGGCCCTGGCCTGCGTCGTCCTCGTGACCACGCTTCCGCCGCTATCGGCGGCCCTGGGCGTGCTCATGTTCGTAGCTGGGATCATCCTTCGCGTCGTCAGGATCAATCGCTAGCGTCAAGTGCGGGCGCAGGGGCAGCAGGCCGTTCCTTTGCCGGCGTCGGCCGCGGCCGCCCGGCCAACACGATGACAAGCAGCGCCAGGACGGTGAGTGCCGCGCACGCCGCGAAGACGCCTTGGTAGCCGAGCGCCGTCGTCGATCCCAAAGCGATGATGGGGCCAGAAACGATAGCGCCGACGCGCCTCGTGTTGGTGTAGAGGCCGGAGGCCAGGCCGGGACGGGGAATCAGCCGCTGGAACAGGGTCAGTCCTACACCTGCCACGATCCCGAAGAACCAGGCATTCAGGACCTGGAGCGCAATCAGGGTGCCGGGGTTGGAGACAAAAGCCATGCCCGCGTAGTAGGCGATCCCGGCGACACATCCGGAGGCGATGAGCGCCCGGCTGGAGTAGCGGCGTGCCAGCCGCCCGATCAGGAAGAGCGCAGGGATCTCGAGCGCGGCGGACACGCCGAGCGCGACGCCCGCCCAGATGACGTCCACGCCGAGCCCTTGCGTCACGAACAGGCTCATGATGGACACGGCGGCGCTATTGGTGGCCTGCAAGGCGACAAAGGCGAAGACGACGGCGGCGACGCCTGATTTCGAGAACAGCTGCCCGTCTTCTTCGGCATGGGCCTTGGGACGATCCTCGACAGAGGCAGCGCGTCGTCGGGAAATCATGGCGGCAGTCGTGGCGACATTGAGCACAGCCACCACGCCGAGGGCTAGCAGGATGGCCCGGTTGCCCAGCGCGCCCATGATGAGCGTCGCGAGCGGCGGCCCGGCCACCCAGGCGAAGGAGACAATCGCGCGGGTGTTCATCACGTCCGACGCTCCGGCACCCGAGTGCCTGAGGTGGGCGAAGAGCAGCGAGCTGCCGACCCCCGCCGGACCGCCAAGGACAATCAAGCCCACGACGGCGATCGGCAGCGACGTGCCCACCGCCAGGAGGGCGGACAACGCCAGGGTCAGGACCCCGCAGGCCAGCATGGGCCGAAGGTAGTCGTTCGCACGATCTGCGTAGGCAGGCAGCAGAAGGGAGGCGACGAAGCCGCTGGCATTGTAGACGGCAAGGACCCATCCCACCTCCGCAGGGGTGGCGTTGAACAGGGCCACCAGGAGGAGTGCCAGGGCAGGGTTGAGGAACGCGAACTGGAACCCCCACAGCAGCGCCGCAGACGGGACGAGTAATCGCTTCATGCCTTCATTCCGGTGATCCACGCCCTCAACCCTAGAAGCCTTCCTGGCCGTAAGGGAGGGCCTGCCGGTACCTGTATCGGCACCCCTTCCGGCTGGTCAGGGCGGATTCCGCGCGTGGGCTCGATCAGATCCGGCCGGCCGCCACGCTCTGACAAAAGCCGAATCAGGGGTGGACGGCGGAGGTCGCACAGAGCAGGATTGAGCCATGAGCATCCATGAGGCACTTCTGAAGCAGGCCAGCATTACCGCCACGGAAGCCACGCTCGTGGCGAAGTTCGAGATCGAGGGCAACATCCCGGGTTCCGGCGCCTTTGTCGTAGGGCTGGTCGCGGCGACTCCGGACTATTCCTCTCAACGAAGACTGGGCATCGAGTTCATGAACGGGGAGGCGATTGCCTTCTTCTCGTTTAACCACGACCTCAGCGCCGAGGAGAACTACGACCTCAAGGGTGTTGAGCACTCGGGGAACACCATTACGGGCCATTTCCCCCTCTCGGCGATCAACGGCCTTGGCAAGGGGCATGTGATGACGGCCTTCAGTGAAGCCGACGGCCGCGAGTTCCAGTCAGGCGTGGCTGTCGAAGAGTCGCTCTAGGATCATCCCGGGTTCAACCCTCCTCGGGGGCACGGACAACCAGGACGGGGCAGTGGGCGTGGGCCACGCAGGCAGAGCTGACCGAGCCGAGCAACAGCCCGGCGAATCCTCCATGGCCCCGCCGGCCAACAACAACCATGTCGGCATCCCTGCTGGCGTCGATGAGCAAGTCCCGGGGTGGACCGCAGAGGAGGCGCGACGTAACGTCTTCAGGGACAACCGGGCCAAACGCCCGTGACAGCGATTCCTCAAGTATTCCCTGGGCCTCCTTCTCGTAATCCTCGACGCCCATGGCTACATATCCTCCGTAGACCTGCGGGAACGACCAGCACGCCATGGCAACGACCTGCGCCCCCAACGGCACCGCTATGTTTCGGGCCTTCTTGAGGGCCTCAATTGAAGCGCGAGATCCGTCAACACCAACAACGATCTTGCCCGTGAATGCTTCCTGGTCCATGGCGTACTCCTGCCGGAAGGGGAACCTCTGGTTCTTGAAGCCTGACGGCGAACCGAGCTGTCTTGCAGGGCCAAAAGTCACATTTCGCGGCAGAATGCTTATTCCATCCGCTCCCTTGAGTGTCATGTGACACATGCGCACGAAGGAATACCGCCTGCCGGGTTACCGTTGACGCGAGTAGTTCGTCACAACAACGACAGGAGAATCCGTGGACTTCACTCCCGAATCCGGCACCATCACTATGTTCTCGACCACTTGGTGCGGTTATTGCAACCGTCTCAAGAAGCAGCTGGACGCCAAGGGCATCGGCTACAACGAGATCAACATCGAAGAGGTTGAGGGCACGGCCGAACTCGTGGAGAAGCTGAACGGCGGCAACCAGACCGTCCCCACGGTCCTTTTCCCGGACGGTACCGCGGCCACCAACCCATCCGCAGCCGAGGTCGAAGCGCGCCTCGCCGCCTGAACCCCGCCTTGCCGCCTTAATCCCGATTAGGGAGTCATCCGGGTGGCGCAGCCGGTTCCAGGCGCACCACGACGGACTTGGACGCGGGAGTGTTGCTGCCTTCGGCGGTCGAATCCAGCGGTACCAGGACGTTCGCTTCCGGGTAGTAGGCAGTCACGCAACCGCGCGCCGTCGGGTACGCGATGAGCCGCAACTGCCGCAGTACCCTGTCCACGCCGTCGTCGGCTTCACTGTGCACGTCCACATAGCCACCATCGGCAAGGCCCAGATCAGCCAGGTCGTCACGATGGGCGAAAAGCACCATGCGGCCCTTCTTCACGCCCCGGTAGCGGTCGTTCATGCTGTAGGTGGTTGTGTTGAACTGATCGTGGGAGCGCACTGTCTGGAGCAGCAAACGCCCCTCGGGGAGATGGATGGTCTCAAGGTCGTTGACCGTGAACATTGCTTTCCCGGTGGCGGTGGGAAACTTCCTCTCGTCCCGCGGGCCGTGGGCCAGGACGAAACCGTCACGGCTCCGGGCCTTCTGGTTGAAGTTCTCAAAGCCCGGCACCACATGGGAAATGTGTTCGCGCACGGTGTCGTAGTCCGCCTCGAAGCCGTGCCAATCAACCGGGACCTTATCGCCGAGTACCGTGCCGGCCATGCGGCACACGATCGCCACCTCGGACAAGACTTTGTCCGAAATCGGCTCCAGCCTTCCCGCCGAACGGTGAACCGCGCAGACCGTGTCTTCGACGGTGACGAACTGCTCGCCGCTGGCCTGACGGTCTATTTCCGTGCGGCCCATGGTCGGCAGGATCATCGCTTGTTCCCCCACTACGGCGTGGGAGCGGTTGAGCTTCGTGGAAATCTGGACGGACAACCGGGTCTTGCGGACTGCTGACTCGGCCGCTGTGGTGTCGGACATGGCATGCACGAGGTTTCCACCGAGCGCGACGAGCACCTTGATCCGGCCGTCCCGCATGCCGCGGATGCTGTCCACGGAATCCAGGCCCGGGTGCCGGGGCGGGTCAAAGCCGAATTCCTGCTGCAGGGCGTTGAGGAACGGTTCCGGCATCTTCTCCCAAATGCCCATGGTCCGGTCCCCCTGGACGTTGCTGTGTCCACGGATCGGCGACGGACCTGCGCCGGGTTTGCCGATGTTCCCGCGGAGCAGGAGCAGGTTGACGATCTCCTTGATGGTCATCACGGCCTTCTTGTGCTGGGTCAGGCCCATGGCCCACGTGATGATGACCTTCTCGGCACGCAGGTAGCGGGAGGCAAGCTCGTCGATTTCCTCCGTCCTCAGGCCCGTCGCGGCGAGGACCTCCTGCTCGTCCAGATGGTCGATATGGGCTCGGAACTCTTCGAGTCCTTGGCAGTGCTTCTCGATGAACGCGTGATCCAGGACGGCCCCCGGCGCCGCCTTCTCCGCGTCCAGCACCCGCTTGGACACTGCTTGGAGCAACGCCATGTCTCCTGCGAGGCGTATCTGCAGGAACTGGTCTGCCAAATCCGTTCCTTTGCCTACCAGTCCACGGGGACGTTGCGGGTTCTTGAAGTTGATGAGTCCGGCTTCCGGCAGCGGGTTCACCGCCACGATGCTGGCGCCGGCAAGCTTTGCCTCTTCCAATGCGGTGAGCATCCGGGGATGGCAGGTCCCCGGGTTCTGGCCCATGATGATGATCAAATCCGCCTTGGCAAAGTCCGTGTACGTTACGGCAGACTTGCCCACGCCGAGCGTCTCCCCGAGGGCCAGCCCGGTGGACTCGTGGCACATATTCGAGCAATCGGGGAGGTTGTTGGTCCCGAACGCCCGGACGAAGAGCTGGTAGACGAACGCGGCTTCGTTGCTCGTCCGTCCGCTCGTATAGAAGGTTGCCTCGTCGGGCGATTCCAGGTCGTTTAGTTCGCGGGCAATAATCCGGAACGCATTGTCCCAACTGATGGGCCGGTAGTGGCTCGCCCCTGCGGGTTTGTAGACGGGTTCCACGAGCCTGCCCTGCTGTCCCAGCCAGTACTCTGAACGTTCGGCGAGGGAGTCGACGTCGTTCTCGTCCCAGAAAGTGGACGGAACTTTGAGCGGATCGGCCTCCCACCCGACGGCCTTCGCGCCGTTCTCACAGAACTCGGCCACCTTCCGCTCCGGAGGATCCGGCCACGCGCAGCTCATGCAGTCGAAGCCATCCTTCTGGTTCATGGCCAGCAAGGACTTCCAGGCACGGGACGGCCCCATGTCGCTCAACGCACGGGGCAAGGAGTCCACCAGGCTCGGCAATCCCGCGGCGGACCGCTTCGGCGGACCGACGGTGAGGTCCGCATCGGAATCATGGACGACGGACGGTTTCTTGTCCATTGTTCAAGCGTAGTCCCGGCCTTTGTGGCCTACAACGGCGTGCTGGTGCTCGTCACAGGAAGCAGGTCCTGGAAATCGCCGTCGACGAGCCGGGCGTATTCCGAGTAAGCCGCGACGACGGCGTCTTCCACCGTGGGTACGTCCAGCTGGGGCAAGAGGTCGTTGGCGGCGCCGGCTGTGGCGGGGTCCCACTCGAGGCCAAGGGCTTCATAGCTGGCCGTGAGGACTTCGCGGATGGGCGCCGAATTCTCGACGACGATCACCGAGCTGAACAGCCATCCCCCGGAGACCACCCTCTGGGCGGTGCCGACCAGCTTGATCTGGTGGGTTGGAAAATCCGGGTCCAGGCCGTGGACGCTGAACTCACCCGGGCAGTATTCGCCGGGGATCTCGCCGACGGCGGCCTGCACGCCGACGCGGCGGAGCGCACCCGCGAGGAGCTCGCCAAAGAAGGAGAAACGGGACTTCGCCCCGGCAATCGCGTCGGCGTGCGGCTCCACATGGTCGATCACCAAGGTGCCCCGGTGGTAGGCCGCTGCCCGGCCACCCGCCTTGCGGATCAAGGGTTCGAAGCCCAGGTCCCGGCAAGCCTCGGACGCGGCCTGGAATCCCGGCAGCTTGGCGTCGCGTTGCCCGAACGCCACGGTAGGGCGGGGCCGGTACAACCTCAGTGTTGGTCCCAGCAGCCCCCTGCGGGCACGGTTGAGGAGCTCGATTCCGAAGTCAAGGTCATCAGCGACGCCGAGTGATTCTTCCTGGCGCACCACCGTCAGCGTGCGCAATGGCCGGGCGGCGTCCTCCACCATCAGCTCTTCCTCAGCGTCAGGATCTGCTCGGCACGGCCGAAGGGGCCGCTGATGTCGTGAAGCACCGTGGACGTCAGGCCGATGCCGTCATTGCCAAAGGAGACCATGTTGTCCAGTCCCAGCCATTCCCCTGCGGGTTCACGGTACATGTGGATCTGCAGGTCAAGGTTGGGGAAGATATAGCTGTTCTTACCGGGCGAAACGCGGGCGGCGATGCCGTTGGCTGTGTCAACGAGTCCAACGAGCCTCGCGAGATCGCGGCTGTCCGCAGCATCGGTGAGCGGATGCTCTGTGCGGATCCAGACTTTGCCCGAACCGGCCCGGTGCCCTTCCGCTATCCGCATCTCCAGGGACCGGATGTAGCCACCCGGCCACACGCTCGCCCCGTCCCACGGCTTGCATTCGTCCGGGGCCGGCATGGCGACGTCCTCTATCGCGGCCACCGCACTCGTGTCGCTGGTGGCCATGCGCCAGGCGGTGGCCCGGATAGCCACGCGTCCAGCCGCCGAGAGTTCCGCCTGGATCAGTTCAATTGTCCTGCCGGGGCGGAGCGTCGTCGTAGTGATGTCGAATTCGCCGCCCGGGATCAACCCCAGGATTTCGTAGCTGAGGCGGGCCATCCGGACGTCGTCGCGCGGCTCGTGTCGGAGCAGGGCATCGGCCATGATGCCCGATGCGGGCGCCATGTGCTGCTCATGCGGATTCCACGCGCCCTGGGCGTGGATGGTCGAGCGGAACCGCCCGTTCCCGAGCGATTCGTAGTAGAAACCGCCTTCCGCAAGGTCCGGAAGCTCAATACTCAACGCCTGCCCTTTCGCCGGTCCGGTAATGGAACTCAGACCACTGTATCTTCTGGCGCCACGGCCGTCCGACGTCGGCGCCACATGACCAGGCCGGCTGCAAGTCCGGCGAGCGAGAGAACCAGGAGAACAGCTGCCAGCGGGGAGGCCGCTAGGACAGCGAGCCAAGCATCGATCGCCGCGAGACCAATAGTCGCGTAGACGAAGGCCCAGATGCCGGAGCCCACTATCGCCGCAGGGAGATACCGGCTGAGTGGCATTCTCGCAGCCCCCGCAGCAAAGTTGACGGCCGTTTGGAGTCCGATGGTGAGGAAGGTCAGTACGACGGCGTAGGGGCCGAAGCGCTGTATCAACGCCTGCGCTTTGCTTGCTTTGGGGCGATGCAGAGCGCGTGCGAAACGCGTGCGTTCCATTCCCGCCGCTGCGCCGCGGCCGATCCAGTATGTCGCGTTGACCCGGACCATCACCCCAGCGAACAGCGCCGCAAGTGCCACCTCAAAGGGCAGGTCGAGGATCTGGTCCACGCGCGCCCCCCGGTCTCTTCAGCAGCTAAGTCCTACCTTAGCTCAAGGCGGAAGACGGCCGTTTCTCGGTTAGGACCTGCCGCCTGTGCGATCGATCGTGAAATCACCACCTGGATAAAGGATGGTCTCGTGGCCGTCGTCGAAACGCACGAAGTACGGCGGCGCACCATTTGCTCCGCGGACTTCGATAATCTCGCCATGCCGGTCCGATGCCCCGACCGTCCTGCCATGAATGATGATCCGATCTCCCTGGGCTGCTTCCACAGGAACCACCTCCCAGCATTCAGAGTACGAGTGTTGGGCCGTCGTGGGAACAGGCTTGAGACGGCCGGCCGACGCGGCCGTGCCTGCCCGGCCCCACTCCCCGGAACCTTGGAGCAAGCTGTGAATTCGGATTTTGATTGTTTTCGTGTTCAACCTGCGCGAGCGAAGGCGTACCCTACATTCATACGCCACCTGGGGGCCCTCGTCTCGTGGAGGAGCCATGCGCAGCTTGGATCAGCGTTTCAGGAAGCACGGCCCGCGAGCGGCCGGAATTCGCCGGATAGGCAACCCCGAAAAGTACAAGCGGATCGTGGCCGTCCTGGGCGCCCTCCTGCTCACGGCGGGAGCCCTCACCGGAGTCGCCGCTCCCGCCCGGGCGGCAGCCCAGACCATCGTGAGTTTGACCTTCGACGACGGCAACGGCAACCAGCTTGCCGCCGAGCAGGTGTTGAAAGCCCACGGCCTGGTGGGAACCTTCTTCATCACCACCAGCTGGATCGGCACCCCGGGGTACCTCACGCAGACCGACCTGCATACCATCGCGGGCGACGGTAACGAGATCGGGGGCCACACGGTTACCCACCCGGATCTCACCACGCTCACCTCGGCAGCCGCCAGCGCCGAGATCTGCAACGGCAAGTCGACGCTCGAAAGCTGGGGATTCCAGGTGAACAACTTCGCCTATCCTTTTGCCGCCGAGAACGCGTCCGTTCAATCTGATGTGAAGAACTGTGGATTTGCCAGCGGCCGCGGGCTCGGCGACATCCGTTCACCCGCGAGCTGCCCAAGCTGCCCGTTCGCTGAGACCCTTCCTCCGGCAAACCCCCTGGTCACCAAGGCCCCGGACGAAGTCGACAGCACCTGGACCCTGCAGAATCTGGAGGACCTGGTCACTAACGCCGAAAGCACCGGAGGGTGGCTGGAACTGACTTTCCACCACATCGCAGTGGGCACTGATCCGACCCTGACCATCAGCCCAACGCTCTTTGACACGTTCGTCACCTGGTTGGCCGCACGGACTGCCAACGGGACCACATCGGTCCGGACCGTCGCCCAGGCGTTGGGGCAGTCCACCACCCCGCCACCACCGCCACCGCCACCGGCGTCGAGCCCCTTCACGGATGTCCCCAGCAACTACACGTACATCACCGAAATCACGTGGCTCGCAACCCAAGGCATTTCGACCGGCTGGGTCGAAGCAAACGGGACCAGGACCTACCACCCCCTGGATCCCGTGAACCGCGACGCGATGGCGGCCTTCATGTACCGGCTGGCGGGCAGCCCGGCCTTCTCGCCCCCGGCCGTTTCTCCGTTCGCCGACATGACGACGCAAACCCCGTTCTACAAGGAAATCACGTGGCTCTCGACGCAGGGCATCTCTACCGGCTGGGACGAAGGAAACGGCATCAGGACGTACCGCCCGCTGCAGCCCGTGAACCGGGATGCCATGGCGGCCTTCATGTATCGGCTCGCAGGCAGCCCGGCCTACGCGGCCCCGGCCGCCTCACCGTTCACTGACGTGACACCACAGACTCCGTTCTACAAGGAAATCAACTGGCTCTCGACCACGGGAATCTCCACCGGGTGGACAGAGTCGAACAGCACCAGGACGTATCGGCCGGTCACCGCCGTCGCGCGGGATGCCATGGCAGCATTCATGTACCGCTACAACACCAGTTTCCCGAGAAGCTAAGCGGAATTCCCCCCGGAGCTCACCGCGGTAAACCGCAGATCGGGCCGGCGCTTGGCAATCCCGTCCAGAACAGTGGAGACCGCGTCCCGGACCACCGCAGCGTCACCGCCCGTATCGCGAACGGCGTCGAGCGCTACGGCGGCGTGCCGTAGGAACGCGTCCCAATCGCCTCCGCCGGCACGGAGTGCCCTCCATGGCGACATCAGGGCGGCGCGGCGAAGCCATTCGTCTGGTTCCTGCGCCCACCGGTCCAGCACGCCGTCAGCGCGCGACCTTAGCTGCCCTTCCAGCCCGGCGATCAACGGCCCGATCACGTCGACCGCCAGCGGATCGACCAATTCGCGGAGCCTTCCTTCGCGGATAAAACCCTCAAGCCTGGTCAGATCGGTATTGATCAGGAGCTGGACGTTTGACTGCAACAGGACGATTGCCGCGAGCCTTCGTTCGAAGACGGGAACCTCCCACAATTCCGAGCTCAAGGCGGTGACTTCGTCGTGCTCGAGTGCCGGGTACTTGCGGAGGGCGTCGCGGACTGTCCCGCGGACGGCACCCACGGAGGAGCCGTAATAACGGTGGCCTCCTCCGAGCCGGCTCTGCATGTCTTCCGCGCGGATCCAGGAGCTTTCACGGCGTAAAGCCTCATCGATGAACTCGCCAGCGTCACTCATGCGAAACATTCTTCCGCAATAGCGTGCGTTCAGACGTACTCGCCAAACCAGGCCAGCATGTCCCGCCACGCAGCGGTCGCTTGCGCTTCGTTGTACCGCTCGCTGGTGTCGTTGTGGAATGCATGGTCGACGCCGGGATAGACAGTGAGCTTGTGGCGCACATCGGTGGCAGCCAGGGCATCCCGAAGGGCAGGCATCGCGCCGGTGATGCGCTGGTCGAGTTCGGCATAGACGCCAAAGACGGCAGGTTTGATGGATGGGACTTTATCGAGATCGGGGGCGGGTCCATAGAAGGCGGCAGTGGCTTTCAGCCTCGGTATTTCCGTCGCGCATTGCCAGGTGATGCCGCCGCCAAAACAATAGCCGTTCATCGCGATCCGCTCTCCGTCAACGTCATCCAGCGACCGGAGATAGTCGAAACCCGCCGAGAAGTCGGAGACGTGGCGTTCAGCTCCGGCCCGGGTCAGGGCTCCGGGTACGGCGTCGGGATCCAGGCTCGATGTGCCTCCTTCCCTGCTGAGGAGATCCGGGGCCAAGGCAACGTATCCGGCGTGCGCGAAACGCCGCGCTATGTCCTGGATATGCGGTGTCAGTCCACGGTTCTCGTGGCAAACCAGCACCGCCGGCCCAGCGCCGGCCGTGTCGGGCCGCGCAAGGTAGGCGCTGATTTCGGTTTCGCCTGCCGGGAACCGGACCATGGCCGCCTCCAATCCGGGCGCGCCCTCGGGAACGGAAAGAGGGCTCTTCGCTCCAGGCACGGCCCCGGCCATCGCCGTGGTAACCGGCCGGACGGACGATGCGTCCGGTGCTGGCATGGGATCACCGCTTCGCGGGACCTCCTCCGGAGTGCATCCGAGCTGCAGCATCGTCGAGGACGCGGCAGCCATGCTCCCGGTGATGAATGCGAGCCGACGGACGAATGCCCGCTGCGACATGTCTCCCGAGCGGTAATCGTCGAAGAATTCCTCGACCAAGTACTTTTCAAATTTCCCGAGCTGGATCATGGAAGGCCTCCTGGGTCTGCCGCATATCTTCCTCCCAAGGCTGGCGACCGGCAAGGGCAGCAAACGATGGGGAAAGCAGCCCGGCAGTGAGAGACTCGGATCCATGCGCGAATTCGTGGTCCTCGGCACCGCTTCCCAGGTCCCCACCCGGACCCGCAACCACAACGGATATGTGCTCCACTGGGACGGGGAGGGCCTGCTCTTCGACCCTGGAGAAGGCACCCAGCGCCAAATGATCCAGGCGGGTGTCTCGGCCCGCCAGATCACCCGTATCTGCATCACCCATGTCCACGGCGACCACTGCCTGGGGCTTCCAGGGGTGCTTTCCCGCATGGCCCTAGACCGGGTTCCTCATCCGGTCCACTTGCACTATCCCGCATCCGGCGAGGACATGATCCGTGCGCTCGTTGCCGTGGCCTCCCCCGGCGCCGACCTTCGCCTGCATCCGCATGGCGGCGCAGGAGCCGTCGCCCCGGGACTGGAGGTACGCCCGCTCTTGCACCGGATCGAGACTTACGGCTACAGGGTTGCAGAACGCGACGGTCGCAGCCTTCTTCCGGACCGGCTGGCGGCGGCCGGGATTGCCGGTCCGGACATCAGCCTCCTCCAGCAGGACGGGAAACTGGGCGGGGTGCGCTTGGAGGATGTGAGCGTGCCGAGGCCCGGGCAGAGCTTTGCTTTCGTCATGGACACGGCGCCATGCGCCGGTGCTGAGGAACTCGCCGAGGGCGTCGATCTTCTCGTCGCGGAGTCCACTTTCAGCGACGACGACGGCGAGCTCGCCGCCCAATACCGTCACCTGACGGCGGGCCAATCGGGCGCATTGGCTGCCACCGCCCACGCTGGCATGCTCATCCTCACCCACTTCTCGTCGCGCTATACCGACGTCGGCCTGCTCGCGGAGCAAGCCCGCGCGCGGTCGGGAGGAATTCCGGTGCTCGCGGCGAACGACTTGGACCGGATTCCCTTTCCAAAACGGCAGCGGTGGCCATAGCTGGTGAGGGTGGTATTGCCGAGGTTCCGGACCTAAAACGAGTACACGCCACTCGTTTCAGATCGTAGGAAAAGACGGTTGAATATATGTAGGAACAGATTCGGCACTTCGACAGCTACCGGCCCTGACGGGTCCGGAAAAGACGGGGCCGACGGCGGGAGGGCCCCTGGAGCCCGGGGCTCGGGGCTCTCTACCCCAGACGCCGCCGGCCCCCCGGTCTGTGCTGTTCTGACTTGGTTGGGGGCGTCGGCTTTTACTTTGTGGCTGGCTGCCTGGTAGCCGGCCGGAAATGTCGGTGCCCGCACTGAAGATGCCTGCGTGTTGATCTTTCCTATCAGAAAAGCCCGGCCCGCCGCTGCCGTCCCGCGCGGCCGGATCGGCTACGACATCTCTGCTGAGCGGCTCCTGCTCCACACGATTCAGCCGAGGGAAGTGCTTGAGGCCCTCCTGTCGACTGGCGTCCATGTTCCGCACAACTCATTGGTCGATCCGTTTCATGAGGACGCCTATGACTGGATGCGCCGGCAGATGGCAGCCCGGCTGACCACCCAGGGTAACGGGGCCGTCTGGAGCTCTTGGCCCATCCCCCGGGCCCATCCCCCGGGCTCCTGTCCTGGGCCAATGTCCTGGAGAAAGTGTCAGTGCCCGCCGATAGGTTCACCTTGAAATGATTGCCGAGAAAAGGATCCGCCCCGGTATGTCCGCACCAGCTTCGTTTGAATCAACGCCCGCGAAATCCGTCATGCCTGCTTGGTACCCGGAGCTGCTGGCTTCGGTGTCACGTCAGATCCATTCCGGCAGGTCCAGGGCAGTCTCAGCCGCCAACCGGGAGATGCTCCTTTCCTACTGGGCCATTGGTAAGCAACTGGCCGAGCGGGAGTCCGCGGAGGGGTGGGGCAGCAAAGTGGTCACGCGGCTCTCGGCAGACATCCGGTCGGCCTTCCCTGAGGCGAAGGGCTTCTCACCACGAAACCTCCGGTACATGAAGTCTTTTGCAGAGGCTTGGCCGGACTTCCCAATGTTGCAACAGTCTGTTGCAACATTGCCGTGGGGCCACAACGTCATCCTGCTCGACAAACTGGCGGACCAAGCTGACAGGGTCTGGTACGCCGACCAGGCCCTGGCGGAAGGCTGGTCGCGAAGCGTCTTGGCAGTCCAGATCGAAACCCGGCTTCACGAACGCTCCGGCAAGGCGATCACCAACTTCAAGGCGACCATGCCGCCGTCGGACTCTGATCTTGCCCAACAGTCGTTCAAAGACCCCTATGTCTTCGATTTCGTCGCCATGAGTGGCAAGCGGGACGAGCGCGACCTTGAAAACCAGTTGATCCGGCACGTTGAGAAGTTCCTCTTGGAACTTGGCCAAGGCTTCGCGTTCGTGGGCCGGCAGGTAAGGCTCACCATCAGCAGCGACGAGTTCTTCACGGATTGTTCCGATTCTCGGATTATTCGGATTGCTGCGAGGGCAGGCCCTTGACCTCGACAGTCTCCCGTGTGGGTCGGAATAATCCTGTCCTGCTTCGAGGCTAAGCGCGGGCGACTTGGTCCCGGGCGTTTCCTGTCCATCGAAGGGGTTTCCTGTGCATCGTGGTGGGATCGCGGCCCATTCGGAGTGGCCGCGACCGTCCGATGGAGGTCCGGGTCATGGAGAAGGGGTTATCAACGCTTGCTGAGGGCGTGCTGGCGGAAACCGCGAGTATCGGCTTAGCGGATGAGTCGGTCAGGTACTACCGAAGCTGCTGTCACGCTGTGATTAGGTTCTGCGACGGCCGAGGGATCGATCGGCTGACAGAACAGGCCGTGGAGGCGTTCCTGGCGGCCATCGACGAGCGGGAGCGCCGTGGGGAGATCGGTCCTGCGATGCGGTCGGCGCTGGAGAAGACAGCCAGGATGATGCTGCAGTTTCAGGAGACCGGGGTCGTTGTCTGGCGGCGGCGCAGACCGGCGTCCGGCCTGAGCACGACTGGGGAGTCGGTCCTCATTGCCTTCGCCGAGTCGCTGCGCGGCGAGCTGGCGTCGAGCTCGGCACGCCTGGCGGTCTGCGAGGCGCGCCAGTTCCTGCGCTACCTGGACAGCGCCGGCCGCACTCTCGGAGCGGCGACGCTTGATGATGTCCGTGGCTTCCTCGTCGCGGTCGGGCCCCGTCACACATCGGGCATGGGCAACACCGTGTGGGCCATCAAGCGGTTCTTCGGGTTCGCCAACCAGCAGGGCAGCTCGGAGCTGAAGGTCCAGGCCATGCTGGCAAGGGTCGGGCCGCGTCGGGCACGGGCGCTGCCCTGTTTCACGCCCGAGGAGACCGGCCGGATCCTCGCCGTGATCGAGACTGGCTCCCCGCGCGGGAAAAGGGACTACGCGATGGTCCGGTTGGCGTTGTCTACCGGGCTGCGCTGCGGCGACATCGTCTCGCTACGGCTTAACCAGATCGACTGGCGTCGGGATGAGATCCACTTGGTCCAGCACAAGACGTCAGCACCGCTGACACTGCCGCTGTCGGCAGAAGCTGGCAACGCGATAGCCGACTGGCTCCTGCATGGCAGACCAGTGTGCGAGACGCCTGAGGTCTTCGTCCGTGTCTACGCCCCGTTCGTGAAGCTGAGCGGCCCGACCGGGGCGCTGATCATGAATCGGTGGCTCCACAAAGCCGGAGTGTCCCACCAGGCCCACGACGGCAAGACCTTCCACGCCCTGCGGCGCACGACGGGCACTCGTCTGGTCGAGTCCGGTGCCGAGCTGGAGCTGGCCGCACAGGTACTTGGCCACGGCCAGCTCGCCTCCTCGAGGCGCTACATTGCCCTGGCAGATGAGTCGCTGCGGGAGTGCTGTCTGCCTCTGGACCGCTTCGTTCCAACCATGGAGGGCCTGCGATGAGCGCGGCATTCAGCAGCAACTTCGCGGCGCACATCGAGGCGATGCTCGAATGGCGAGTCGGTCTGGGCTACGCGAAGACCTTGGTCTATCCGATGAAGAGCTTCGACCGGTTCTGTGTGACCCGTCGGCCCGGCGAGACGATTCTGTCGCGGGAGCTGGTGACGGCCTGGTGCGAGGAAGGCACACGGACCGAATGGCCTGCCTACAAGGCCCACGCGATCCGCGAGTTCGGCAAGTACCTGAAGATAGTCGACGTTGAGGCGTTCGTGCTGCCTGCCGAGTGGATCAGCCACCACGCAAGGAGCCTGCCCCACATCTTCACCGACGAGGAGCTAACCAACTTTTTCTCGGCAGCCGACTCGATCACTGCCTGCTCGGCCAGCCCGTTTCGCGAGTACACCATCCCTGTGGTGTTCCGGCTGATGCTGGGCTGTGGGTTACGGCCGCAGGAAGCCCGGCGGCTGCACCGCCGCAACGTCGATCTCGACAAGGCGATCGTGATGATCGAACAGACCAAGTACAACAAGGACCGCCGCGTCCCGATCGACGCCGGCATGGCCGCCCTGCTTGCCCGCTTCGACGATCTGGCGAACCTGCGCCGCCCCGGCCGGGAGTTCTTCTTCGAGGACCACCCCGGACAGCCCTACCCGGGCCGCTGGCTGACAGCCTCCTACCACCGTTGCCGCGCCATGGCTGGAGACTTAGCACCCGGCTCCACGCCCTACACGCTGCGGCACAACTATGCCACCCGCACCCTGACGCGCTGGGTTGAGGAAGGCCGCGACCTCAACGTGTGGCTGCCGTATCTGTCGGCCTACATGGGCCACGAGACCTACTCCGCAACCGCCTACTACATACATCTGCTGCCCGAGCGTCTGTCCGCAACCGGGCTGACCGGCACGGCAGGAATCATCCCGGAGGTGACGCCATGACCACGCCAACCGACAGTTTCTACCGGCACCTGCGCGAGTGGTTCACCGTGTTCCTGCCCCGACAACGCGGCGCCAGCCCCCGCACCATCACCTCCTGTCGTCACACCTGGAACATGCTCCTGGCCCACCTCGCCGATACCCGTCAGGTTCCACTCAGCCAGATCACCTTCACGATCCTCGACCGTGCCTGCGTCATCGGTTTCCTCGACCACATGAGGACGACGCGCGGCTGGACGGCGACGACCTACAACCAGCGACTGGCCTGCATCCGCTCCTTCTTCAGATACGCCGCCACCGCTGAGCCGACACTGGCCATGCACCTTGCCGACCTCAACGGCATCCCCCAACTGAAGACCCCGGCCACACCGACCGTTCGCTACATGACGACCACCGCTATCACCGCTCTCCTGGCGTCCCCCGACGCCAGCACCAAGACCGGCCTTCGGGACCAGTTCTTCATGATCCTCATGTATGACCTGGCCGCCCGCGACGCCGAGATGCTCGCCCTGACCCTCGGCGACATTGACACCAAACGGCTCACCGTCGACCTGATCGGGAAAGGATCCAAACCCCGCCGTCTGCCCATCAACACCGAGACCGCCGCCCACTGTCGCCGCTACACCGCGGCCTTCCACGCCGACTTCGACCCTGGACAGCCGCTGTTCTACACGATCCACAGGCACCGCAAGACGTCCATGTCCGACGACAACGTTGCCAGGTTCCTCCGTCAGCACGCCGCCAAGGCCCGTGAAAGCTGCCCCGAAATCCCCGAGAAGGTCCACCCGCACATGCTGCGCCACTCCCGCGCCATGCAGCTTTACCAAGCAGGCATGCCGCTGGCGCTGCTCACCGAATGGCTCGGTCACGCTGACCCCGAGACCACGCTCATCTACGCACACGCCGACACTGAAATGAAACGTCAAGCCCTCGCCAAAGCCACCAGCGGAATCAGCACCAGTCCGCCAGCCGTGCCCATCTGGCACAACCACGAGGACATCATCCAGCGACTATGCGGACTCACCGACTGAGGCGTTATCCCGACAACCGCGGGAACCGGCGCAGCCCTTCCCCAGGTCACGCGCCCTTCAGGCGGCCACACCAACCGTCCTCGGAATAATCCGAGAATCGGAACAATCGACATAGTAGTCGTCACCGTCGACGTCGAAATGCACTTGCCGGCCGACGAAGGAAAAGCCTGGGCCGAGCTCCCGGAGGGTTTCGGTGATTCTGCTGGTCAGGGCATTTTCGAGCTCGCGTTCGGCGACTTCACCGGACAGGCCCAGGAACTCAAAGTTGTACGGGTCCTTTGCCATTTGCTGTGCCAGTTCGGAATCCGGTGCGGCGAGCTGGCTGGTGAAGTTCGATGGTGCCGCGCCGTTGCGTTCCATCGAACGGCTCATCATCATGTTCAGCAGCACGTTCCGGGACCAGCCGTACTGGACGGCGGCGCCGGCGTACCAGTCGCGCTCCTCGGCCGTTCCGGACTTGTCCAAAATCGTCCTGATATGGCCCCACGGCAAATGTGCCACAAGCTGTGGCACATTTGCTTGCCCGCCCCAGGCCCGCACCATCGCGGTCATGTATTGCAGGTTGCGCGCAGAGAGCCCTTTCATATCCGGAAAGGCCAGACGCAGGTCCGCAGCGAGCTGATTAATGACCCCGCTCCCCCACCCATGCTGGTCCTGGCGGGCCAGGATGTCCTTTCCAAGTGACCAGTAGAGTTCAATGACCAGCGTGTTGACGGTCCGCTGTGCTTGGACCCTGGCGCCACGGACACGGCTCTTCAGCGAATCCAACAGCTCCGCGTAGTCTGCCGGCAGGTCGATCTCTGAAGAGAAATTCATGACTCCACCCTATCGATCTCAAATTGTGCCACAGCCTGTGGCACAATTGAGAGTTGATTCTCAATTGCCAGTAGGTTGACCCCAATGCCGCCCATCCCGAGGCCAGCGGCGCCAGGCTCAACAGCGCAGACCTTGCAGCATCTTCATGCACTCTCATCGGCTGATTTGGAGATTGATCAACCTAAAAAGGTCGATATTTGTACTCGGAAGTGACTACACAGTTGTTCTCCTTCAGTGTTGGTTTGGGTTGTCTATCTGTCCGGCGGTGAGAGTTTCGGTGGTCACGGCGGGTCTGCCACGGCGCGTGTCGTGGCAGTGCTACAAGGTGCGGGCGAGTCGCTTTTCGATCTTCCGGATCCGGGCATGCAGTGGAGGGTGCGAGGCCAGGTACAGGGCACGCAGGCCGCGGGGGCGGTGGTCGTCGAAGCCGAGGTACTGCCAGTCCCGCAAGACGTCGACCAACGCGGGACCATAGCCCAGTTGGACAGCGGTCCGGTCGGCCCGGTACTCGGCCTGACGGTTCATCACCGGGGCCAGGATCCAGGCCAGGGCCAGGAGCGCGACGGCGGGCCAGGACGTCTCCCACGCCCAGAGGATGCCGCGTCCGATGCTGATCAACACGAACAGATACACGCTGCCGATGCAGAGGTACCCGACGAGGGCAACCAGGGCATTGAGGTAGGAAATGAACCGCAGAATGGCCAGTGCGA
This sequence comes from Arthrobacter sp. efr-133-R2A-63, assembly GCF_030209795.1. NCBI lineage: Bacteria > Bacillati > Actinomycetota > Actinomycetes > Micrococcales > Micrococcaceae > Arthrobacter > Arthrobacter sp. efr-133-R2A-63. Next base: position 60,740 of record NZ_JARVRG010000034.1, read on the forward strand.
TGCGCAGCACCAGCCGGGCCAGGCGCCGAATCCAGTACAGGGGCCGGCTGAACCACCAGGCCAACAGGCTCGGGTAGGTGTGCCCGTTCAGGTGGTGACCGAGCTCATGGGCGAGGACCGCGCCCAGATGATCCCCGCTGTATCGCAACGCGCCCCGGGTGACCGAGACGATGCTTCCGCCCGCGGCGCTGGCGTTCAGATCGTCCGTGTCCTGGATCCAAAGCCGGAACTTTGCCCGGTCGCCGATTCCGGCCCGCATCAGGACCTCATGCCAGGAGTACTCCAGGTGGCGCAGCTCGGCGAGGACCGGCGGCCTGAACAGAAAGAAGGACTGGGCGAGAAAGGACTGCAGGAACGGCGCGAACCACACGAACCCGAGGAGGAACCACAGCGCAGCGGCCCCGAACGGCGCCCACTGCGTCCACGCCGGCTTGGTGGGGACATATCCCAGGACCAGGGAAATCACCACGACGACGATTCCCAGACCCACCAGCAGGGAGGGTACCATGGCCACCAGCTGCACCAGTACCGTCCAGTCGACGCCGCGGCGCCCGCGTTTCACCGCCGCCGATGTTCCGGAGCTGTTGTTCATGTTCATCCTGGCCCCCAATAAGCCGCTTGGTTTCGTCATCCCGCCGTGACCGGCACCCTAGTACCCTGTACCGACCGAGTACCCGGTACCGACATTGCTTTTTCCGTGGTCAGCCACCTGGGTGGTGTTCATGATGGTTCCTTTTACTCTTCCTGTCCGAGTGCGTTGAGGAATTCGTCGAATCCGTTGTCGGTGGAGGGTGTCTGCTGGGGGCGGGGGTTTTTGTGGCCGTTGATGCAGTTCACCATCCCCCATTGCCTTTTGGTGATCCGGTCGAAGGTGGGCCAGAGGATCCGCTCGTGCCAGTACGCCGGGGCATCCAACGGAGTCGTGTGGCCGTAGTAGGCGGCACGCCAGGCGACCCAGACGCCGGTGAGTTCTTCCACGACGGACCCGTGCCGGTACCAGCAGCCGGGGATCCTTGAATCGGCCGCGACGCCGTACCGGTCGTTGTACCAGTCCACCCATTCGCGCAGCTCGGTCAGGAGTTTCGCCGCGGCGGAACCGTTGAGGTGCTTCCAGTTCCACGGGGCCGGCTTGCCCTTGGGCGGGTTCGCCAGCAGGTCCGCCACAACCCCGGCGAGTTCGTTGACGTCCGTACGGAGAACGCCGATCCGCCCGTCGTGCTCCAGGAGCAGTTCTTCCGGGGACGGGAGCACCCCGTCAGCGTCGACGCCCGCCGGACCGTCCTCCGCAGGAACATGGTCCGGCGGGGTTCCCGGCCCTGAGCCCGGGCCTTCGTCGTCAAACGGCGGTGTCGTCTCTTCCGGTGCAGTCTCTCCCGGTGCCGGTTCGTCATCTGGCAGCGGAGCGCCGTCGTACGGGTCCTGACTCACGCGCTGATCCTTCCGGTCATCCGCTCGACGGCCTTGCGGTCCTGGGCGATCTGCTCACCGTCGGGCCGGTCCCAGTACGGGATCAGGTCAACGACGGCGGGCCGGAGGTTGGAGTAATGCATGAACCCCTGGCCCCTGTCGAGCTGTTGGATCTGGTGGGCCAGGATCACCGGACGCTCTTCCTCGCTGATGGTCGTGGACGTGCCCGTGCGGCCCCTGGACGTGGACGTACGGGTCTTCGTGGTGGGGCCGGCCGCTTTGGCAATGGATTCGAGCTCGTCGATTTCTTCCAGGCCGGGAAGGAACATCCGGATCGAGGAGGTGCCGCGGATGGCCTTGGCGCCTTCGACGCCCCAGCGCGCCCGGTTCTGTGCGAAGGACTGGCTGAAGCCGACGATCCGGATCCCGCGGCCGCCGGAGTCTGAAAGCGCCGCTGCCATCTTCGGGAACGCGGCCACGTTCGGCGCTTCGTCCAGGACCATGGTGAACACCGGCCAGAGCCGGCCACCGGCACGGCCCTGGGAGATCTTCTGGGCCTTGCGGAAGATGTGGTCGGCGAACATGGTCACGAGCGGGGCCACCGGGGAGTCTTCCCCGTCGGTGACCAGGTGCAGGGTGTTCGGGCCGGCAAGGAACGTTTCCACGTCGAACCCTTCACCCTGTTCGGGGGTGAGGAAGCGCAGCGCCTTGGGCGAGGACAACGGCTCCAGCAGCCCGGCCAGGG
>NZ_JARVRG010000039.1:0-60059 GCF_030209795.1 Arthrobacter sp. efr-133-R2A-63
CCATCTCGAAGAAAAACCCGTCCCAATGCTTGACAAAAACATAGGGACACCCCCCAGGTGGCTTGGTCAAGCGCGTGCCTCTCCCGGTCTCAGTCCACGCGCCGGGCGCAACGGCCGCAGTGACGTGTGCGGACGCCTCCGGGGATCGGCCCGGGCGTCGCAACAGGCCAAGAGAGCGGGAGCTGCGTCGTTCTGCGCCGTGAGGCGGATGGGAGGGCATCCGGGAATCGGTGGTTTCTGCGCCCGTGGGCTAACTCAGCTTCTCGGGCCGGGCCCTGACGCCCTCGGCGTACCCCTCCGCTGACCGGGCCAATCCCGGGCTGTGCTTCCTGATCAGCGTCCACAGGGGACCGGTGAAATCATCGCGCACCGCCGGGCGGGACTTGCCGTTCTCGGCCGTTACGGTGATGGTGCGGACTGCTTTGAACAATCCTCCCGGCAACCGGGCTGTCCAGGACATGGCACGGTCACCGCAGCGGTGAACGGCCACCGGAACAGACCTGGCCAGGCCGCCGGGCCGGATCCGGACGTTTTTTCCATGGCCGATCTCACCGCTGACCCCGGCAATCCCCGAATCCCACTCCGCATAGCCGGCGGTATCCGTGATGACCGTCCACACAGTTTCCGGCGCAGCACAGATCAACGCCCCACCCCCAAACGAATCCATGGACCACAGCCTAAACCCTGGCCCCCGGCACCTCCGGGGGAGTTCCGGGATGAGGATGCGCAGGTCCGTGGCCTTCGATGGCGGTCACGTCGGGTTCCCGTTGGCGTCGTCGTGCGTATGTTCCTCAATCACCACGTACCTGATCTTCCTACGGCGGCGCTTCAGAAACCGGCGCGGGGCAACCCCCAGAGGCGGCAGCCCGAGTGCCTTTCGCCTTCGGATCAAGCGGATGTTCGCGACAATCAGAAAGAGGAAGAAGCCCAGCGACGGAACGAGCAGGACAAAGATCCACGGCAAGTTGCCCACAACGGCCTCCTGCGCCCAGTGTCCGGCAGGGCTGGCCTGGACGTCAAGAAATCGGCGCCCACTAATGCAGCTCTGGCTTTATGGACAGATCCAGGATCTCGAAGTCGGCTTCTCCGTGCTTGGCAACACGTGGAAGGGAGCGGCACCGTCTCCGGCCCTCAACGCCTGGAGCCGCGCCGGTTCGGCTGAGGAACCGGCGCGCGGTCAGTGCCAGCAACCGGAGCGCCCCGGCAAGGACCAACAGGGCCGTGAACAGGACAAGCCCGGCGAGGAACATGCTGAAAGCCACGACTAGTGTTCCCAGATAGGCCAAATGCAGGGAAACAACAGTCGAGTCACCCACGTCCTCTTCCTTTCTCCCTGCCAATGTTCACCTAGCCGTGCCGGCGTTCCCTTATTCTCTCCCACGACCGGCCCGCAGGCGGGACGGTCGTCTCCGTCTGGCTGCGCATCAGGCGGGCCGCGTCAACGATGCGCCGGGCGAAGATGATGCACTGGTCATCGGTAAGTATCGCTGCACTGGCGCTTGCCCATCCGCGTTCTTCGTCATGGACCGTGGTCATGGCCTCGCGCAGATCCAGCTGGAGGGCGTAGACGGCCGGAGGCAGTGCCTCGCTGATGTTCGATTCGTCGCCGATGAGGCTGAATCGGTAGGCATCGGCCAGGCGCTGCTGGATACGTTCCGTGCCGGTGGCCAGGTTCTCCACGGCATGCTCCAGCAGCTTGCGCATGTGTTCGATTTCGGACTGTTCGCTGCCCATGCCGTAACTGTAGCTCCGCAGGACCGAGACCGGATACGTCCTCGGTTCGTCGCCCGCCCCCCGGTGTTGGCGGCCCCGGGGTCGACGATTCCGTCCGGAACGGCCCTGTTCAGGGCAACGGTGCTCGGGGAAACCTTAGCGTTGGATATACCACTTTTTCACAAGCCGCCCCATGAAGAGCACCATCAGGTAGGCGCGAACCTCTTGAGTCCCCAAGGCTGGCACACGTATCGGGATCTGGACCACCTTATGGAAGTAGTTAGTGACAAGTTCATCATCATCCAGTCCTTGGAAATGCTGTTTGACGGCGTGTTTGATCATGTTGTCATCAGCAGCAATTACGAAGGCTGTGTTCTTTAGAAACAAGAAAAGACGGATTGCCTCGAGGGTCGAGATCGTCGTCCCAGGCATGCACCGATCAAGACCGTCGATGAGCACGACGAGGGTTACGCCAATCTCTTTCAACGCATCTTCAAATGAGTCTCGTAGCGCCCGTATCTCTTTCGGCGGCGAGTACTCCGCCTTCGGGTTCAGGAGCGCTCGACCAGCGGCGGCGGTGGAGGATGCGAGTGTTCCAGCCTTCTCCAGGTCTTCGCCGTCTACCTTGCCCGCCCTTTTACAAGACCGACAATTTCTCCAGGCAATCCGATGGGCGGAATGCCAAGCGCCATCGATGCAGCCGGCAACGCGATCAACTTGGCCAGCCTGAACCACTTGACACGTCCCAAGAATTCCCGGGCTTTTGTCGAGACCCGTCTCCCGTTTGGCTGCCTCGGCCTCCAACTTATCATTGACGACTTGACGACTTGCCGACGCCCCAAGCACCAGACACTCCAATTGAGACCGGCCGGCTGCGCTGGCAATTACCTCCGCGATGGTGTCCGCATCACCTTCGAAGTTGAGGAAGTCCCGGTCCGTTTCGTAGTCGAGCCACATGACAAGGTCGCCTTTCCGTTCCCCTGCTCTGGTCGGCGACCTGAGCCAGACTTCATCGACCTCAGATTGCCGTGTGGACCCCTGCGAAGACGGATGGCGCGCCGCCACAGCCTCGTTATCGGCACCACGCACGAGAGTCCGTTCTCCGCCAGCGTGCGGGCCGGGTAACGTCAGCGCCCCTTTCGCGTAATTCAAGCTCCGATTAGAGCAGGTGGTAAGCTGGCGGCAGTTTCACCAGTTTCACCAGTTTCACCTACTTTTACCCGGGAGGTTCCGTGCAGAATCCCTTCAAACCGACGGCCGGTGCCACTCCGCCTGATCTGGTGGGGCGCGCCGGGCTCCTGGACGAATTCGAGTACGGCCTCCGGCAGGGTTCCGGAGCGCCCGGGCTGCTAACGATCATCACAGGGTCCAGGGGCATCGGCAAGACCGTGATGCTCAGCGCAGCGGAATCGATCGCGCGGGAGCATGGCTGGGCGGTGATCTCCCGGACGGCCAACCCCGGCTTCCTGGCTAAGGTCGGAGATGACATGCTCCGGCTGCTCGACGAGCTCGGAGACGGGCCTCCGACGCGAAAAATCACCGCCTTCTCCGCCGCCGGTTTCGGCGTGACGACACAACTGCCACCGGAACGGATCCCGGATTGGCGTCGCACCGGAGAGGAACTGCTGCGTCTGCTGGATAGCAAGGGCACCGGGCTGGTCATCACGATCGATGAAATCCATGCAGTGGACCGCACCGAAATCTCCCAGCTCGCAGCGGATGTGCAGCACTTCATTCGTGACGGGTTGCCCATCGGCCTGATCTTCGCCGGCCTGCCGTCGGCCGTTTCAGACCTCCTTAACGAGGGCGTCGCGACTTTCCTTCGCCGGGCCGACAGGATCAATCTCCACGAGGCCGCCATCGGCGAAGTCACCTCGTCCTACAAGGAACTTTTCAGCGAAGGCGGCATCGACGTCCCGCAGGAGCTCATCTACGAGGCCGCAGAAGCCACCGAAGGCTACCCGTTCCTCATCCAACTCGTTGGTTACTACCTCTGGATGGAGGCCGATAGAGCACGCTCGACCCTCGACCGGGCCGGTGTCAGCAGCGCCATCGCAGCCGCGCGGCGGCGTAACGCCCTGGTTGTCGTGGAGTCCGCCCTCTCAGACATCTCGGAGAAGGACCGCGAATTCCTCGACGCCATGGCCCAACAGGAAGGCCCGTCGACGGCCGCCCAGATCGGGAACATCATCAAGTCCAAACCCAGCCTCGTGTCGAAATACCGCAACCGGTTGATCGCGGCGGGGCTGATTGAATCGGCAGGGTACGGCAAGGTCGACTTCGCCATTCCCGGGCTACGCGACTACCTGAGGCAATAGCTGCCCAAACATCAGCTGATCCCGGCCGGAAGTTTCAATTGTCCAAAGAAAACTGATTCGCGAACACATCCCCGCCACTCCGGAATAACCGCGGTGAAGCCAACCCGCGCTCCGTGCAGTTGTGCCTGAACCAGTCACTGGCCGGGGTTCCCACCGGGCTCTGAGGCGTCGACGTCGTGGCCGAGAATCCTGAGCAGGTCCCGGATGGACATGTTCAATTGTTCGAACCAGTGCTGGTAGAAGAGCGGTGACATCTGGATGGGGCCGGTGTTGTCAAGGCTTTGAAGCATCTCGATTATTTCGGCGATGGTCTCTCCATCCGTATGCTGCCATTGCGCCTCGGCGTGCTGATCGCTCATCATGGTGCACCTTTCTGATCATCCCCGGCAATGCCCGGACCGGGCCGTGACGGAGGCAGGCCCTGCGCGGTCATGGCTGAAATTTAACCAAATTCGCCCCATTTACCGAATTGCACCCGCACAGAGGACGCATGTCCGGGAGCTCTGAGCGTTGGCCCGGTTCGCGACGCGGGCGTGTCCGTACCGGTAACAACACAGCCCGTCCCGGCCCCGGGACCCGTAGAGAACGAATGGCGGAGCCGTCCGACCAGCTTCGACCTCGTTCTCTACGGAGATCTACGGAAATCTATGCAGGTCTAGCAGAATGTTAGATTTTCATAGATGGGCGTGGACGATTCTGCCGCGCGGTAAACGAATCCTGCGGCTATTCGCTAGCCCGGATGCAATCCGGGACCCTCAGCGGCGCCCGATGAAGTCCTTCTGGCCCAGAGGCCCAGAGGCGCAGAGTCGGCGGGGGCGCGGGGCGCCTCCAAAGCCATCGACCCGCAGCGCTCGGGGATTGGCAGCTGGAAATTTCAATGCCGTTCTGGTCAGTGAAATGCGTGCAAGGGGCTGCTGCCCAAGCCTCGATCAGATGCTGGATGGGTGGCCTCCGTCCCCAAGGTTGCTCAGCTCCCCAGGGTGTAAACCCTTCAAAAGCCGATTGTCCAAAGCGCTTTGGACAATCGGGCTGCACACACCCTTTGCGTTGGTGAATGGTAAGAACGACCGTACTCGGCGAGCACGTGTGCGGCCGGCCAGCCTCATGATTTTGGCGCTTCGCCTGCCCTGGGTAGACGGCTCCTTACGGATACAGTGTGGCCAGGACGCCGATCGTGACGCGAAAGTTCCAAGAATTTGTCAGCTGCTTGAGCAGCACAGACTCGGACCCGGCGCCACCAGCGGCGGCCATCAAGTTTCCGTGAGCGGGAAGGAACCGCCTTGGCTGCGCCGGACGCCGAGTAAGTGACCCCGCCGTCCTGGAACACGATGAGGATTTCCGCCCGGTTGCGATTGTCATCACCGACACTTCCGGAATGCTGGTGGCCGTCCGATGTGGGCTTCGGCCTCCGAAATCGAGATCGAGACCGAACGTGATAACCATGGCGGAGTGAAAGTGGTCGCCACATGGATCAAGCCCACAACCGCCGAGATGCCCCCGGCACCCGGAGTCCGAATTATGAGTCCTCATCCATGGCGGAAAAGGGCCGCGACGATCCGCTCCGCCGCAGAAGTGATTCAGGTGTTGGCCGCGAGACCAGAGTTCTCCCCTGTCTGGTCTGGAAAGTCTTGCCGGCCAACGACTCTCGTCGGTAGGAACGGCGGGTTCCCTATGTGATACAAATCAATTTCCTTCGTATGCAGGCACTAATGCCTCAAAAGGGCAACACATATTGCACGACATGTCACTCTTGCCGGGCGAGCCGTTCGGCGGCCACAGCCGGCGCCGTACGTACTGGTGGAGCATGTGCTCTGGCATGGCGGACTGACGTGGCAGCCCGGGTGGCGGCCTTCGGTTCGCGCTCCGCCTGTCAGATCAACGATGATTCGGTCTACCTCCGTGATCAATGGCACGACGGGCATTGGTTTCAACCGGATCCGGGTTTCCCATCAACGTCCCACGATCAGATGAAGGTTTTGGTCTCCGCATGAAGCTGCGCGTCGACCACGTTAACCCGCGTTTCGCCCGGTGACCGCTGGTGTCACTGCGCGTTGTCCCGACCCTTTGGCGTCCGTAATCTCAATCCATGCACCGGTCCTGAAGCCCGGGCGGCCAGCCCCAGTCCGGGGCATCACTGCCCCGGAGGTCCAGGCCCGATCCGCCGACACTCACCGGAACGCGGCGCATCATCCGCACCACCCCCAAAAATTCTCCGTTCGCCAGGCCTGGTGCACTGCCCAGGCCCGCCCTCTCCCCCAAAGGAATACTCCCGTGTCATCACCTCATGACAAATCGACCACCCGCATCGTCGCCGGTGAGAGCAGCAAGCCCAAGCGCCGCCGCGCGCTCGAGATCGGCATCGCCGTCGGACTCGTCCTGCTGATCGGTGCCGGCGCCGCCGTCGCATCGGTGGTGGCCAAGAACAACGAAACCCAGGCAGCCGCGGCAACGACGCCCGCCGCTGAACTTCGGCTCGGCTACTTCGGCAACGTCACCCATGCTCCCGCGCTGGTGGGCGTCAGCAAGGGGATCATCGCCGGCAAGCTCGGCAGCACCAAGCTCACTACCCAGATCTTCAACGCCGGACCCGCCGCGATCGAGGCCCTGAACGCCGGAGCGATCGACGCCGCCTACCTCGGGCCCAACCCGGCCATCAACTCCTTCGTCCAGAGCAAGGGCGCCTCCATCAGCATCATCGCGGGTGCTGCCTCCGGGGGTGCGCAGCTCGTGGTGAAGCCCGGCATCAACAGCGCCGCGGACCTTAAGGGCAAGACCCTCGCATCCCCACAACTCGGCGGCACCCAGGACGTGGCACTGCGCGCCTGGCTTGGCAAGCAAGGTCTGAAGAGCAACCCGAACGCCGGGGGCGACGTCGCCATCAACCCCACCGACAACGCCCAGACCCTCAAGCTCTTCCAGGACGGAAAGCTCGACGGCGCGTGGTTGCCAGAGCCCTGGGCCTCGCGCCTGGTGCTCCAAGCCGGCGGGAAGGTCCTCGTGGACGAGAAGGACCTCTGGGATAAGGGTGCGTTCCCCACCACCATCCTGATCGTGAGCAAGAAGTTCGCCGCCGACCACCCGCAGACGGTAACGGCCCTGCTCCAGGGCCACGAAGCCTCCGTCAACTGGCTCAACACCGCCTCGGCGGCCGACAAGGCCACCGCAATCAACGCCGCCCTGAAGGCGACCGCCGGAAGTACGCTGCCGGCCGACGTCATCGACCGCTCCCTGAAGAACATCACCTTCACCGTGGACCCGCTCGCCGGAACCTACAAGAAACTCCTCCAGGACGGGGTCGACGCCGGCATCACCAAACCGGCCGACATCAACGGCATCTTCGACCTCCGCGCCCTCAACAGCGTGACCGGGCAGAAAACCTCGGCCGGCGGCCTCGGCCAGGAATGAACCACCGGAACTGACCGCAAGCACTGAAACGCAGGGACTGAACAGATCCGGTGCCCGGACCGAAAGGCCCGGGCACCGGATCCGGGTTCATGCAGCCCAAGCACAACGCTTCATTTGGGCTAGGGTTTGATGGAGGCCGACATTCCGGGGAACGTGAACGCGATCACTCTGTGCCCGGGCGTGGAGGCCAGGCCCTTTGCGATCAGGTTGGCCCCGACAGAGCCGAAACCGCCCGGAATCCGTCCCAAGCGGGCACTAGCCCTGGACAACCTCGTCGAATTCTGCCGTCGTCCAGAGGTCTTTTCGAGGTCTGCCCGTTTAAAGCCGATGACTTCTACAGACAAGCCTCTCGTGATTACTGATGGCTTCTGCTGCATTGACGTCGGGACGCCAACGCCGTCAACACCTTCGGCTAATGCATCCTGATCGGCACCTGCAAACACCTGCTCACGAAACCACTTCAGATCCTTCTCGCAAATCGTTCTAATCCTCCGGGACAGAATGCCTATCATGCCTGTCGTCATCTCAGAAGAAGCTGCCAACGCGTTCAAGACCGGCCGGACACAATTCCCCGCAAGAGGTGGTTCCCAGGCGGGTCACGCCACCGTCTCCAGGATCCCTGCCTGAGGTTGCACCTCTAAATACTCTCCCCTGAAGAACAGCAACGGCTCAGCATCCGCGCGGGCGCTCAAAGCGCGCACGGACGCAACAACAATGGTGTGATCCCCGCCGTCGTACTCCCGATGAAATTCGCAATCACCCCAAGCCAGCGCCTGCCCGAGGATGGGGTTCCCCAATGGCGACGGAGAGTGCGGCACCCCTGCAAATTTATCGGTGCCCGACCTGGCAAACTGCGACGCCAGATGTTGGGGCCCGGCAGGTAGGACATTGACTGTGAACCGGGCTGCTTCGCGTAGCACCGGCCAAGTACTGGAAGTGCGCGACGGACTGAACGACACCAGCGCCGGATCCAGGGAAAGCGAAGCGAACGACTGACAGGTAAAGCCTGCCAGTCCGCTCTCCGTCGCAGCCGTGATCACGGTCAGGCCCGTGGCGAAATGTCCCAAAACATGCCGAAGCCTTTGCGGTGTCACATCGAAATCCGCGGTCATAATGAGTCCTTTCCTGAATTCTTCCCTCAACAACCACCCGGACATTTGCTTCTCAACACGGCCGAAATCAACGGACACCAAGGGCAACCCGGCTTCACATCCCGCATCACAGCGTAAAGAACGCCGGCGATGCCGAACCGCTATCCGGCTTTCGCCTCTTCTCGCGCCAGCAGGGCCAGCAGGGCCCGCAGAGTTTGCACCACGCGTCCGGATTCCCTCAGCGCGACGTCCTCCACGTCAGTATCCGGACGACCTCAGCGTGCGTGTACATGGCCCGGCTTTGCCCGAAATGCTCGTGTCGGGTTGCGAACGCTATACCGGCGCGACAACGGAGTAGGCGGACGAGTCACCCTGGATCGATTGGCTCGGTTTGCCGTCCACGCCCACCGGGATGTCGCCGGCAATGGTCACGCGGTTGAGCTTGCGCGGCTGGCCGTCGTAGTTGTCCGGGGCGTAGTGCTGGGTGATGCGGTTGTCGAAGAGCACCAGCTGGTTCGGTTCCCAGTTCACCCGCACTATATTCTCCGGACGGATGACGTAGGCCTGCAGCAAGCGGATGATGTCCTTGGACTCCGTGTTTGAGAGCCCCACGATCCGAAGGCGCTGCGCGAAGCCCCCAATGAACAATCCGCGCTCCCCGGTCAAAGGATGGACACGCACCACCGGATGGGCGGTTTCGAACTTGATGCGGGTGAATTCCTTGCGGCGCTCATCGGCATTCTCATGCTCCAGGTTCTTCGGCACCGAGTAGTCATAGTCGTTGGTGTGGATCGCCCAGAGCGTGTCCGCGAAGTTCCGGAGCTCATCCGGCAAATCCGCGTACGCCCCGGCCGAAGAAGCAATCAGGGTTTCGCCACCGTAGGACGGAAGATCGATGCTGCGCAGGGTGGAAGCCTGCGGCGGGTTGACCACGAACGTGACGTCGGTGTGCCAGTTGTTGGCCGAACCGTTCTCACTGTCCACGGGCAAGACGTTCTCTTCGCCCTCCACGGAGGCCACGGTCGGATGTGCCGTGGTGAGCGGGCCGAAGTGGCTGGCGAATTTCACCTGGGCCTCGTCGCTGAGAATGTTGGCTTCCCGGAAAACGAGGGCCTTGTGTTCGTTGAGCGCGGCCCGGATTTGCGCCACGGTTTCCGGGGAGAGTTCGCCGCTCAGGTCGAAGCCGCGGATTTCGGCGCCGATGCGCGAGCCGAGCTTGGCGAATTCGAGCTTGGTTTCGGTAATGACGGACATGTTTGTTCCTTTTCTGTTGTGACTTGGTTGTGACGGGATTGATTGACGGTCAGGACCCGGAACCGGCGGCGGTCCGCCAGCGGGAGAAATGCTGTTCCAGGGCTACGAGGAGGAAATTCACGGCCAAACCCAGAAGGGATACCGTGAGGATTCCGGCGTACATGTCCGGGATGAGGAAACTGCTCTGGGCGTTCACGATCAGGTAGCCGAGACCGGCCTTCGCCCCCACCATCTCTGCAGCGATCAGCACCAGAATGGAGGCTGTTCCGGCCATGCGGATTCCCGTGAAAATCGTGGGCACCGCGGAGGGCAAGATCACCTTGCGGAACAGGGCGAGGCTTGAGAGGCCGAGCGATTTCGCGGCCCGGATGAGCAGCGGGTCCACGGTCTTCACACCGGCGATCGTGTTCAGCAGGACCGGGAAGAACGCCGCGTAGGCCACGATGCTGATCTTGGACTCCTCGCCGATCCCCAGCAGCAGTGTGAAGACAGGAAGCAGTGCAAGCGCGGCCGTGTTGCGGAACAATTCCAGCAACGGATTCAGGATGGAATTGAGGCGTCCGTGCCAGGCGATCAGCAAACCGAGTGACACGCCGGCCACGAGGGCTGCGCCGAATCCCGACACCGAACGGGTGAGGCTCGCGCCCAGATGCGCCTGTATGGTGCCGGATTCGAACAGCTTGCCCCAGGCGGCCAGGACCTCGTGCAAGGGCGGCAGGAATACCCGGGTTGAGGGGCTGGCCATATATGTCGGCCCGAGTTCCCACAGAGCCAGGAACGCGATGATCCCCGCAGCCTTCCACAGGCCGGAACCGGCGCGGGCGGCAGCTGTCCGCGCAAAGGCGCGCGCCGCCGTCGTGCGCCGAGGCCGCGCCTCAGCAGGGCCGGAGTGCCCGACGGCGGCCTGCCGACCAAGTGCCGGGTTCGCCGCCCGTTGTTGTTCGAGTGTTGTTGTCATCAGGCTGCTCTCCTTTCGGGAGTTGTTCCCGGGACTTCATCCGGGGCGGTGCCGTCCGGCAGGATCTTGCGGTGGCCGGCGTCCTGGGCCAAGCGGACTTCATCGTGCAACAAGGTCCAGACCTTGTGCCGTTGTTCGACGAAGGCCGGATGGGAACGGATGTCGTCCTCGCCGTCGCGGTCCGGGATGTCCACGTCCACGATTTCCTTGAGCCGTCCGGGCCGGGCGCTGAGGACGGCGACTCGCTGCCCGAGGTACACGGCCTCGTCGATGCCGTGGGTGATGAAGACGATCGTCTTTCCGGTGGCCCGCCAGATCCGCAGGAGCTCGTCCTGGAGTTGTTCGCGGGTCTGGGCGTCCAACGCGGCGAAGGGTTCGTCCATGAGGAGCACATCGGGCTCGTAGGCGAGGCTCCGGGCGATGGCCACTCGCTGCTTCATGCCACCTGAGAGCTCATGCGGGAAACGGTCCTCGAAGCCGGCCAAGCCAACCAGTTTGAGGTACTCGCTTGCCTGGGCGGCGCGTTCGCGGCGGTTGAGCTTGCGCCCGTCCGTGCCTTTGCCTTCGAGCCCGATCGATACATTGGCCGATGCCGTGCGCCAGGGAAAGAGCGCGTACTGCTGGAAAACCACGGCACGGTCCTTGCCAGGTCCCGTCACGGGCCGGCCGTCCACCAATACCTCGCCGGAGGTGGGTGTGGACAGGCCAGCCAGGAGGTCCAGCAAGGTGGTCTTGCCCGAACCGCTGGGCCCCACCAAGGTGAGGAATTCGCCGTCGCGCACGTCCAGGCTCAAGGAGTCGAGGGCTGTCAGAGTGGTGGGCTCTTGCGCGCCGGACTTGCCAGCCGCGCCGCGTTGGGAGACCTTGGAGCCCTTGCCGGGGCGGACGGCGAATTGCTTGGTGACATTGCGGAGGCTGATTTTTGCGGTCATCACTATCCCTTCGCTGTGCTTGTTGGGGTGCTTGAGGGTGGGGTGCTTGATGCGAGATCGTCGAACTTGTTGGTGTAGTACTTCGACGGCGTCAGATCGCTCTTGACGATTCCGGAGCTCTTCAGCCACGCAGACCAGCGGGTGAAGTCCTCGTCCTTGATCACGCCGTTGTCCGGTACGCCGGGGCTCTTCCAGTACTGCAGGTTCGCGGTGCTCTCGTTGCGCCCGCGGGCCTCGATGATCTTCTTGAACCGTGCGATCACTTGGTCACGCGGCGTCTCGGTCTCCCACTTGATGGCTTTGGCGACGCCCGTTGCAAAGGTCCGGGCAGTGTCGGGGTTCTTTTCGATGAAGTCATTGCGGAGTACGTACTGTCCGCCCGCAAAGGCGCCGAAGAGCTCATAGTCGCTGAAGAGCGAACGCAGACCACCGGCGGCTACCGCATGATCCTGCAGCACTCCGCCCAGGCTTCCGACGTCCACTTGGCCGCGGCGTATCGCTTCCTCAGTATCGTTGGGCGCGAGGACAACCAGTTGTACTTGCTTGATTTCGTCCTGGCTGAGGCCGTTCTTGCTGAGGTACGTGTTGATGACCGCTTCGTAGTGGGCACCCAGCGTGTTGACTGCGATCTTCTTGCCGATGAGGTCCCTGGCGGTTTTGATGGGGCTGTCCGTCTTGACGTAGAAGCCGTTGAAGGTCTTCGCATCCTCGCCGTAGTAGTTGACGACGGCGGTCACCGGAGCGCCCGCCTCAATCAGCTTCACCACGGCCCCGGAGAATGCGCCGCCGAAGTCGGTCTGGTTGGTCGCCGCTGACTGGACGTCTTGGGGACCGCTGATGGTGTTGCCCACCCAGTCGAGCTTGATGTCGCCCAGGTAACCGAGGTCCGCCGCCAGTTCGGGGAGGCTGACGCTGTTGGCCGAACCCTGGTAACGGAGTTCCGTGACTTCCGGTTGGCCGGCTGTCTGGCCTCCTGCTTGGGCATTGCCGCCGCAGCCGGTCATCGTCAGCGCAAGGACGACGGCGGCCGCCACGCCTAGCAGGGGCTGGTGCAGTTTCATGGGGGCTACTTTCTGGGGAGTGGATGTCGTTGGTCCGGACGTGGTCTGGGGTAGACCGAATTGCCGGTGGGAACGATGTAAGCGCATGTCCACTGCTCAGGGGAAGCCCGGCAGTAACGCCCGGAAACGCCGGGAAACCGGGGGAAATCCGGCGAAATCCCAGCGCAACTGCGGGCAATACGGAGACATAATCGGGATTCTCGTCGGATGTTCGCGTCTGATGGTTGAGCAGTGCGCGGTACCGGAAGCCGATTCCTCCGCCGGTACCGGCGGGAACGGCCGGTGGTTTCTTTCCAGCTTTTTCGCGGTGATCCAGAACGTGGGTCACGTCGCGTACCGTGCCTATTCGAGAAGACGTGACCGAACCGTGAGGCGGGCCACCCGCCGGCCCCGGCGGGCGGGTTCCCTGCGGACGTGGCGCCTGGATGAAGCCACGTTGCCGAATGTGGCGCAGGTTTGCCTGGTTTGGCCTTTTGCGGCATGTTCCAAGGCGTCATATGTAGCCCGGTTTCGTCCCGTTTCGTTTCATTGCAGGGTGCTGGCCAGCCCGGTGGGGGCCGTGTTTAGGTGATTCCACGGCACAGGCCAGGGCCGTACGCAGAACGAACGCACCAGGAACCGGCCGCCCCGGACCCCCGGCTTCATCGGCTGGCCGGGAGCACCTCCTTGCCGCTTCCTCCCCCTTCGCCTCGGCGCCGGGACCGGCCCAGAGCCCTCGTCGTCGACGTCAACGTCGCCAGCGGCTGAACCCCACCCAACCTGACATCCAAGGAGCACATCCATGAATTCGCCGACCGCCAGTTCCGCCCAGCGGACCCTTCACCTCAACGCCTTTTTGATGAGCACCGGCCACCACGAGGCCTCGTGGCGGCTGCCCGAAAGCGATCCGCGTTCCAGCACCAACGTGGAGCACTACAAGCAGCTGGCCCGCACCGCTGAACGCGGCAAGCTGGACTCCATCTTCTTCGCCGATTCCCCGGTCCTCTTCGGCGAGGTGGGACGCCGCCCGGCCGGAAAACTTGAGCCCACCGTGCTCCTGACCGCCATCGCCGGCGCCACGGAACACATCGGCTTGATCGCCACCGCCTCCACCACCTACAACGACCCGTTCAACCTTGCCCGGCGCTTCGCGTCCGTGGACTGGGTCAGCGGCGGGCGCGCCGGGTGGAACGTGGTCACCACGGCCGGTCCGGACGCCGCCCGCAACTTCGGCGTGGACGATCAGCCCGCCCACGCGATCCGGTACGAGCGTGCCGCCGAGTTCATCGAGGTCGCGAAGAAACTCTGGGACAGCTGGGAGGACGACGCCGTCCTCGCGGACAAAGCCGACGGCGTCTGGGCCGACGCGGAGCGGATCCGCACCATCGACCACGAAGGCAAGCACTTCAAGGTCCGCGGCCCGCTGAACGTGGCCCGGCCCCCGCAAGGACACCCGCTCATCGTCCAGGCCGGCTCCTCCGAGGACGGCAAGGACCTCGCCGCCCGGTACGCGGACGCTGTGTTCACCGCCCATCAGACCCTGACGGACGCGCAGGACTTCTACCGGGACCTCAAAGCCCGCGCCGCCGCCGCGGGACGTGATCCTCAGGCCATCAAGATTCTTCCCGGCATCGTTCCGGTCATCGGAGCCACCGAGGATGACGCCCAGGCGCTGGAAAGGGAACTGGACCGGCTGATCAAACCCGAATACGCCCGGATCCAGCTCGCCAAGACCCTGCGCGTCGCGCCCGAGGACCTGCCCCTGGACCGCCAGCTGCCGGAGAACCTGCCCGGCGAAGACGAGATCGAGGGCGCCAAGAGCCGCTACACCCTGATCGTCCAGCTCGCCCGCCGGGAGAAGCTCACCGTCCGGGAACTGATCGGGCGCCTGGGCGGGGGCCGCGGGCACCGGACCTTCACCGGCACCCCTGTGCAGGTGGCGGACGCCATCCAGGAATGGTTCGACGCAGGCGCCGCGGACGGCTTCAACATCATGGCCCCCGTGCTGCCCTCGGGTCTGGAGACGTTCGTGGACCAGGTGGTGCCGATCCTGCAGGACCGCGGCCTTTTCCGCACCGAATACACCGGCCGGACGCTGCGCGAGCACTACGGCCTGAAGCGCCCCGGCAACCAGTACGCCGGAACCGTCGCGCCCGCGCTGGCGTCCATCGGATCGGCGCTGTAGATAACCCGGCAGCTCAAGTCCAACCTGCCCTTCTCCCCCGACCGGCCGCGACGAAGCCGTGTGGCAGCACCCGGCATCCGAGCCCGGACCGGGTCCTGGATATCCGCTTCTGCCGGAAGCTTGCCCAGCGGGCAGAGCAAAGCCAAATTCGATGAGGTGTCCTCGCGGACTTCCGGCTCGATCTGGGGCATGATTCCACCCCTGTCGGGGCCTACTGACAGCCCGGATTCAATTGTCCAGACACTGTCTGGACAATTGCGCCCTTCGGTCATTCGGGCCGCCTAAACCTTAATTCATCCGTTGCCCGCCACCGATGACGAATGGCAGGACCGGTAAATGCGCCACAGGCTGTGGCATATTTGGGAGCTTCACCTCAATTGTCCGTTCCTGGCTCGGACCGGGCTTCCGTCCGGTCGGTGGGCCGGGTCATGGCTGGATCGTCCGGACATCGGGGAACCAGCCTTCGGGTGCCCTTTTGGGCTCGAGGTGTTCGGGGTCGCGGTGTTTTTGCATGTCGCATTTGTAGAACGGGCCGCGGGGGTCCAGGAGCATGCTCATGTGGTGGTCCGCGTGGTCCCTCCACCAGACGCTGATCCCTGTGGCGCCGTCGAGGCGGAGGTGTTCCCAGGCCCGCCACAGTGCTTCGACGCGGGAGAGGGCTTCGGGGTGGAAGTACCATTCGATGCACCATTTGGCGGCGCGGCCGTCGACGTCGCGGACGTAGGTGGGCAGGAGCTGCTCGTGCAGGAACTCCTCGGCTGAGCCGT
The DNA here is from genome assembly GCF_030209795.1 of Arthrobacter sp. efr-133-R2A-63. Lineage (NCBI taxonomy): Bacteria > Bacillati > Actinomycetota > Actinomycetes > Micrococcales > Micrococcaceae > Arthrobacter > Arthrobacter sp. efr-133-R2A-63. Next base: position 15,664 of record NZ_JARVRG010000039.1, read on the forward strand.
AGACGAGTTCAGGTGGTTTCTGCTTTTCCGCCGGCCTCTCTGCAGAAGCCTCCGTCTCGCCGGGGGCGGGGGCTGTGCTGAAACGTCCGATATTGCTGTCCATGATAGAGCCTCCTACGTCGTGACCCAGGGATTGGCCACGGGCTCGGCTGCGGCCGGTTCTTCGGGGCGGGGGCTGTGGGACTTGATGGAGGCTTCGACGGCTTCCTTGTGGGGGCCGGTGTACCAGGGCATTGTCCGGATCAGGGTGGCGGGTGCGCCGGAGGCGAGGACGACGGCGCGTCCGCGGTCGAGTTCGGCGAGGTTGGAGACGTCGAAGATGCGTTCCTTGCCTTCCTGTCGGGAGCGGCTGGAGCCGGTTTTGCCGGAGGAGATGGAGATGTTGGTGTAGCTGTAGTCTCCGATGAGGTCCGAGAGTGCCCGGAGGAAGCCTTCTTCGGCGACGCCGCCGCCGTAGACCTTGACGTTCGCGGCGGACCAGATTTTCCGCATGTTCGCCTCGCCCCATAGTTCGACGCCCTGGGACCAGGACTGCAGGATGGCCATGACGATCAGGCCCTTGGAGCCGTAGTGGCTGAACTGGTCCGGCAGTCCGGCCCAGCGGACGACGTTGGCCAGCTCATCGAGGGCGAACAGTGCAGGTTTCGGCAGTCGGCCGCCGCTGCGTTCGGCCCGTTCCTCCATGGCTTCTGCGATGGCCACGGTCAGGGCAGTGGTGAGCGGGGCGGCCGAGCCGGCACCTTCCTTGGAGAGGATGTAGATCGTCTCCCGGGAGGCGGCGAAGTGGTGGGGGTTGAACCGGCGGCGGGGATCGGTGGCCACGGACGTGCCGCGGGCGGGGGCGACCCAGCGCAGCGTGTTTCTGCTCTTGAGGCATTGGATCATTTTCTCGGCGGTGCCGAAGATGCCGTCGCGCTGCTTGTCGGCCAGCTTCAGGGTGGACTCCAGGCCCTTGTACTGCAGCTCGTAGTCGTGCTCTTTGAGGATTTCGATGGGCTCCTGGCTGACCTGCTCCGTCACCCACAGGTACACCTGGGTGATGGGCAGCTCCCCGAGCGCGGCCGCCAGGAAGTACGAGGAGAGGATGTCTTCGGCCTTCGGGTCGAAGTACGCATCCGGTTTGGACCCCGGAAGACGCGAACCGACGGCGAAATGCTGCGTGAGTTTGTAGGCCTTCTCCTCGTCCGTGACGTAAGAGAGCGGGTTCCACCACCAATCCGGTTCCTCCTGGGCGATCTTCTGCGGATCAAACACCCACACCGGAGCGGTCAGGACCCGGACGCCGCGGGTGCCGTCGACGACGTCGCGCTTGTTCGAGGTCGAGACCACGGCACCGGGTGCGTCCAGGATCGCAGGCATGACCCGTGAGGTCGACTTACCTGTCCGGGGCCCCCAGATGTCGATGCTGAGGTCTTCCCAGGACTGGATGAACGTCTGGCCGGTGGAGACCACCTTGCCCACCACGATGCCCGGGGCGTCCTTCACGCCCAGCCGTTCGGCCGTGGCTTTTGCGCCCTTCTCGGAGAACGCGGCCAGGGATTTGCCGCGCCCCAGGTACCGGGCGGCCTTATCGACCCGGGCCCCCTTGGACGCGCCCTTCTTCCAGGCCAGCAGCACGACGATGGCCAGGACCAGGACCGTGCCGGCCATGAAGGCGGCGGCCACAGTGGACTGGACGGGCCAGGGCACCCGGCCCTTGATCAGCCCGGCGATCAGATCAACGGGCTGGACCGGGGGTGCGGCGATGCCGGCCATCCAGGAACCGAGGTGTACGGCCGCGTAGGTTCCGCCGCCAAAGACGACGATGAAGCCAATGGCCAACCACACCAGCAGCGCATCACCGAGGCCCATTCCTTTGCGGTTCGGTGCACTCACGATGTGCCTCCGTCCACGGGCAGCTGCGGAGCTGCCGGCTCCATGAGGGTCCCGGCTGGGTCTTTCGTCCATCTGGAGTTGGTGTCGTTCAAGCCCTCGTTCTGTTCGATCGAGGTGAGCCCGATCCGGACGGGGATCCCCGGGCGGCCGCCGACCTTGATGAGGAACTTCCCCCGGCCCGGGGGTTCGACGTCGACCCCGCGGGAGTCCCACGCGGGCGGGTCCTGCCACCCGATGAGTTTCTGCTGCTCCTGGCGGGAGAGCGGGATAGCTGAGGTCAGCAGCGGCATCTCCGAGGCGGGCAGGCCGCCGCAGATCACCATGCCGGAACGCTCCACGAATCCGCGGGCCTTCATCCTGTCTTCTTCGGCCGGCAACGCCAGGAGGTCGGACATGGTGTGGGAAATCATGATCTGCCCGACACCGACCGAGCGGTTCAACCGGGTCAGGGCGTCCACCCGGTCAACCATGCCCTTACGGCCCGGTTCTCCTATAGCTGTCCTGAGCCGCCAAGTTCGTGCGGTTTTAGGACTGACTGTGCAATTGTGGTGGAGTGACTGGGCTTATTGAGGTATGGACCTTGGTTGAGCGCGATTTTGAGCTGCTCGGCCAGAAGCCCGGCTCCACGCGCCTGGGGTTCGCGTTAATGCTGAAGTTCTTCGAGAACGAGGCAAGATTTCCCAACGGGGCTGATGAGTTCGACCGTGTGACTGTGGAATATGTTTCCGAGCAGGTTGGGGTTCGTGCTCAGGACTTTGCGTCTTATGCCTGGACGGGGCGGACAATCGAGCGTCATCGTGCTGAGATCCGGGCGCTGTTTGGCTTTAGAGAGTTTACTCGTGCCGATGAGACTGATCTAACGGCGTGGCTTGCCGCGAAAGTCTGCCCTTCAGAAGTTCGAGAAAGTGCCCTGACGGAGGCCGTTCTGGGCCGTTGCCGTCAGGAAAAGCTTGAGCCTCCGGGACGCCTGAGCCGGATAATCGGTGCTGCTCGGGCAATGTTTGAGCAGGATTTCTCCACGGATCTCCTATCTCGTCTTGGTCCGGCGGGTATTGGACGGTTGGAGGCGTTGGTCGCTGATGGCACGGCGGGTTCCTTGTTGTCGATGTTGAAGACTGATCCCGGGCCGGCGGGTTTGGAATCGTTGCTGGCGGAAGTGGAGAAGCTTTCGGCTGCCCAGGGCCTGGGGTTGCCGGCGGATTTGTTTGCCGGGGTCTCGGAGAAAGTCGTGGGTGCCTGGCGGGCCAGGGCTGGGCGGATGTATCCCTCGGATTTCTGGGCTGCTCCTGAGCCGGTGCGGTTGACGTTGTTAGCGGCGTTGTGTCATCAGCGGACCGCGGAGATCGCGGACAGCCTGATTGACTTGTTGCTGGTCTTGGTATTGAAGATCAACACCGGCGCGGTGAAGAAGGTCGAGAAAGAGCTCACCGAGGATCTGCAAAGGGTGCACGGGAAGACGGCTTTGTTGTTCAAACTGGCCGAGACGGCCGTCGCTTGTCCGGATGAGACGGTCCGTGAGGCGGTGTTCCCGGTGGTCAGCGAGAAGACCCTGCGTCAACTTGTGCGGGAGGCAAAAGCCAACGAATCCGCGTTTCAGGGCAAGGTCCGGATGGTCTTGCGGGGTTCGTATTCGAATCATTACCGGCGGATGTTGCCGGCGCTGCTCTCGGTTCTACGGTTCCGGTGCCACAACACGGCGTTCCGGCCCATCATGGATGCCATTGCGTTGCTGCAACGGTACGCCGCGGCGGGGAGTAAGAGCCAGTTTTTCGCCCCGACAGATGCCGTTCCGGTCGCGGGTGTGGTGCCCAGGTCCTGGGAGGGCGCCGTCCGGGACGAGAAGGGCAGGATCGAGCGGATCCCGTATGAGCTTTGCCTGCTCGTGTCGTTGCGGGACGCGTTGCGTCGCCGTGAGGTTTTCGTTGAGGGTGCCGGGAAGTGGCGGGACCCGGAAGAGGACCTTCCCCCGGACTTTGACGCTTCCCGCGAGTTCCACTATGAGGCCTTGGCCAAGCCGTTGGACCCGGCGAAGTTCATCCATGACCTGCAATCGAGGATGACGCGGGCTCTGGATGGCTTGGATAACGGTTTGCTGGCTGATTCCACCGGCGGGGTGAAGATCACCACGCGCAAGGGTTCGCCTTGGATCAAGGTACCCAAGCTGGACAAGCTGGAGGAACCGGCGAATCTGGGCAAGATCAAGGACGAGGCCGTGGCCCGGTGGGGCACGTTGGACCTGTTGGAGGTCTTTAAGGAAGCCGATTTCCTGACTGGCATGACCGGAGAATTCGCCTCCGTGGGTTCCCGCGAGGTCCTCGACCCCGACACGCTCCGTAAGCGTCTGCTGCTGTGCTTGTTCGGGCTCGGGACCAACATGGGCATCAAAGCCGTCACGGACGCCGGCGGTCACGGGGAGACTGAGCGGGAGTTACGCCATGTCCGCCGGATGTTCATCACCAAGGACAACCTCCGCCAGGCCATCGTGAAAGTCGTCAACGCGACCTTTGAAGCACGGAACCCGGAATGGTGGGGTGAAGGGAACGCGTGTGCGTCGGATTCGAAGAAGTTCGGGTCCTGGGAATCAAATCTGATGACCGAGTGGCACAACCGTTACGGCGGGCCGGGGGTGATGATCTACTGGCACGTGGAGAAGAAGTCGACGTGCATCTATTCCCAGCTGAAGAACTGTTCCTCGTCCGAGGTTGCTGCCATGATCGAGGGCGTCCTGCGCCACGACACCGAAGCTGAGATTGAAGCGAACTATGTCGACACCCACGGGGCCTCAATCGTAGGGTTCGCGTTCACCGAGCTCCTCGGTTTCAAGCTGCTGCCGCGCCTGAAGAACATCGGATCCATCCGCCTGTACCGGGCCAGCAACGAAGAGGTCTACGGGGATGTCAACCCGGTGCTGTCCAGGCCGATCAACTGGGACATCATCGCCCAGCAATACGACCAGATGATCAAGTACGCCACCGCCCTCAAACTCGGCACCGCCGAATCGGAGACGATCCTGCGCCGCTTCACCCGAGGCGGGCCCAAACACCCCACCTACCAGGCCCTCGAAGAGCTCGGCAGGGTTGTCCGGACGATCTTCGCGGCCGACTACCTGGCCAGCGAAGAACTCCGACGCGAGATCAATTCCGGGCTTCAGGTCGTGGAGAACTGGAACAGCGGAAACGACGTCGTCTTCTACGGCAAGAACCGCGACCTCACGGGACCGGACCGTGAAACAACCGAGGTGTCCATGCTCGCCCTGCACCTTCTACAGTCGTCCCTGGTCCTGATCAACACGCTGATGCTCCAAACCATCCTTGAAGATCCGGAGTTCCACGACATGCTCACCCTTGAAGACCGCAGAGGCCTTACTCCATTGTTCTGGACCCATATCAACCCTTACGGACGCTTTACCCTCGACATGAGCACACACCTTGACTTCGCGGGCTCCAGCAACACCCAGGTGCTCAGCGGTGTCTAATCGGGAATCTCATCAAACGATCCTTTGACAGGACGCCACCCACCAGATCGCCTCGATCCCGCCGTCGCTCAGAAAATCCCTGTCGAACCCGGGATTTTTGTGACTGTTAGCGGAAAATGGCGGTTAAATCGCAGTCCAAGATGGCGGTTTCGAGGGTCTGTAGGCTCTCATACGGAACCCACGAAGCTCTCCCGTCGTGATCATCCTGGCCAGTCAATGTAAGCGTTGCTCAGTATCGGCTTCAGGGTGAGGTGTTGCATTCGGCGCCCGTTATGGATTGCCCGTTGCTTGCGATGCTCAGGTATCGGTATATCGTCGCCCGACTCAGTCCGATCATCTTTCCGATGTCGGCGGGCTTGTGCCCCAGTGCTTTGAGTTGGTGGGCGCGTTTCACGGCGGCGTTTTCTGCTGTGATGGCGGGTCGTCCGCCTTTGCGTCCGTGGGCTTCCGAGAAGGCCATGCCTGCCTGTGTTCGCTCGGTTGTCTTGTCGCGTTCGAGCCGGGCGAGAGCGGTCAGGATCGTCAGCATGGCCTTGCCGTTTGGGCCGGTGGTGGTGATGCCCTCGGACAGGGAGCGGAATGTCACGCCTTTCGCCTCCAGTAGTTCGATGAACTGGAGCAGCTTTTTCGTGGAGCGACCTAACCGGTCCAGCTTCCAGATCACCAGTTCGTCCCCGGGGCGCAGGTGGTCAAAGATCTTATCCAGCTCGGGCCTGCCGGCCCGTGTGTTGTTCACATCATGATCCGTGAAAATCCAGTCACAGCCGGCTTCCCGCAGCGCGGATGTTTGAGGCTCTACTGACTGCTCTGTGGTGCTGATCCTGGCATATCCGATGCTTACCACTTCGCACCGCTCGTCGGATGAGTCATTGGTTTCTGATCTTTCTGGATTTCGTATCCGTCTTCGAGGTGAACCAGGCGCCGCCCCTGCGCATGCCGGCGCGGTTTGGCGGTTAGCTAATGCCGATGACGAGTGTTGAGCGTGCGGCTTCGATGACGTCGTCGGTGATGGTGTTGAGTTCGTTGATTTTCATGACGCGTTCGACCTGGGTGAAGAGTCGGTCGATGAGCCGGAAGTTTCCCCTGGTTATGCGGGCGACAGCGGCAATGGCCTGCGCGTCAGTGAAGTCTTCGGGGTCCAAGGATTGGCCTAGTTTGTGCCAGCGGCGCTGCAGGACGAAATGCAGTTCTTCTTCTTCGAGGGGACGGTATTCGTGAGCGAATCCGACCCTGCTGTAGAGCTGGGGGTAGCGGCTGAACCATTTTTCAATGCCGGGCATGCCAATAAGGATCAGGGCTACGTTGTCGCGGTCGTAGCGGTCGCGCAACAGTTCCAGGGCTGTGGCGCTGAGGCGCTCGGATTCGTCGATGATGAGCAGTTCGACGTATTTGTTGACTCGGGTGTGGGGCCCTGTCCCCTTTCCGATATCTGACAGGTGTTGGTCCACGCAGATCGATACGCGTGAGCTGATGTGCTCGATCTCCGCGTGGATCTGTTTGGGGGTGGTGAGCACGGCGGGGGTGTAGAAGACGGTGCGGGAGCGGGAAAGTGCGGCATAGACCTGATGGTCGGAATCCTTCCGGGGCCCCCACTCTTCCAGTAGATTCTGCGCCTTGTGCCAGTTGGCGTAGCGTCTGGCGGAGAGGGTCTTTCCTATGCCGGCTTGGCCGTAGCAGATCCCGATGGTGTGCTGGCGGCGCACTGCGTCGGCGAACTCGACAAATCTGCGGTGTTCCTTCGTGGCAATGAAGCCTTGACCTGTCATCGGTCGTCCTCCAGATAGGTGCGGAGCTTTGGACGCTTCTTTGGCCGGTCCGTCGGCTCGGGAGCCGGAGCCTGTTTGGCTGGTGCCAGGTCAGGCAGATGCTTGGCTACGACGGCGATGCGCTGGTTGATTTGTCCGCGAAGTTCGCGGCGGCGGGCCGATCGTGCGGCCTGGATGTCCTTGAGCGTCAGAGTGGAAGATTCATGGTCGGGGTCCACGGCACGGCAGATGAACTGGTTCTTGTGGAAAACCCGGATCTCGGTGATGTCTCGCGGGTCATAGCGGACAATGACAGCTTCCCGGACGTAGGCGGCCAACAGGGGTGAGACGTATCTGAGTCCTTGGAAGTGCACGCCGTCACGATGGACGATTCGGGGTTTGGCCACGGTCAGAAGGAGCAGGTTAAGTTCATCCATCGATGCCGGCAGCCTGGGCAGCCATCCGTCACCTACCCACGCATCGTGCGGGGTCGCCTTGATCTCCGGGTGCTCGCACTGGTGGTAATCATCCGTGATGAAGCGGCCAATGGCTTTGTCGAGTTCCTTGAGGGTTATTCCCGGTGCCGGCGGGGTGTGGCCGCGGATCAGATGACCGGGCAGTTCGGCCAGCAGCTCCGTATTGACGGTGCCGAAAAACCGTTCCACCTTGCCCCGGCCCTGGGGCCTGGCGACCGTTGAGTAGATGATCTCGAAGTGAAGGTCCTTCCCGGTCTGGGTCAGGTGGTTGCTCGTGAAGTCCGACCCGTGGTCAACATAGAGGACGTCAGGGATCCCGCACATCGGCCAGCCAGCCCCGGCTTTAGGCCAGATGGCCTGCCGAAGTGCCAGGGCTGTGTTCATGGCCGACGGTGCCCCGAGGAAGATCGTGTAGCCGCAGATCGCGCGGGAGTAGTCGTCCAGGATCGTGGTGAGCCAAGGGCGCACCGGTTTCAGGTTGGCGTCCAGCACGAGGATGTCCAGTTCGGTGTGGTCTGCCTGCCAGATCGAGTTTGGCCGCTCGGCGCGGTGCCGCCACGCCAGTTCATAGTTGTCCCGGTAGGCAGCCGTTCCCTGCTGGGCGAGCATTCTCATGCCGGGGTCAAGGTCGGCAATGATAGACCGGACGGTGCTGTACGAAGGGGCCCGCCAGCCGCGGCCCGCAGCGACCCGGTTGGCCTTCCGGGCGATAAGAGCCACGGGCAGAGGCGGTTTCACCAGGGCCAGACCCTCAATGAGCGCAACCAGTTCAGGGTTGGTCCTGCGCTGAGCAGTCCGGCGCTTTGCTGCCGCCAGCCCGGAAATGCCGTGACGTTTATGGGCCGCATGCCAGCGCTGAAGCGTCCGAAGTCCTATGCCTTCGTGCGCCGAGAGGGTTTTCAACGGCACACCGTCTTCGACATGCCGGCGCAGGATCTGCCAACGCAACAGTGCCGTGTGTTCAGGCATAGAGGCAGTCTCCCCGTTCAGGGTGCCGCCTCCGCCGGTCACCGGACGGTCTTCTGCCCGGAACGGCGCCGCGGCACGGCAGGTGTCGGCTCGCGCCGGAGGGAACGGTAGACGGTGGTACGGCTGACGCCGAGCACCTCACCTATCTTCTCGACGGTCATTTCCTGCTGCTCATACAACCGTCGTGCGGTCCGGAGCTTATCCTTGGTCAGCAACGCAGGCCTGCCTCCGGTGCGTCCTCGTGCCCTGGCCGCCTGAAGACCCGCGTTGGTGCGTTCCCGGATCAGGTCCCGTTCGAACTCCGCCAGCGCCGCGAACACGTGAAAGACCAGCCGTCCGCCCGAGGAGGTCGTGTCGATCGCCTCTTGAAGGGAGCGGAATCCGATGCCTCGCTCCTGGAGGTCGGCCAACTGGTCGATCAGATGCCGGATGGACCTGCCGAGCCGGTCCAGGCGCCACACCACCAAGGTGTCTCCGGGCCGGAGCTGATCCATGACCTTCGTCAGTTCGGGACGGGACTCCAGGGACCCGGAAGCCGTATCGGTGAAAATGCGGTAGCAGCCGGCCGCCTTCAACGCGTCCTGTTGAAGGGCCGCGTCCTGGTCCCCGGTCGATACACGGGCATAGCCCAGAAGATGTCCCATGCGCCAAACGTACCAATACCCGTCGACCAGGGGAAGAACAGGCACATAGAAACCGGCACTGGGTTTAGCTACAAAGAATAAGGGTGCATCGAATCTTTCTGTGAGTCGCAGACTTATTTGGCTCGATTTTCGCAGCGCTATTTGGCATGCCCGCCCATTCCCGCGCTGGCTGCCCCTGGGATGACCTACGGGTTTCCTGAAGCGCCCCTACTTCGGCTTGAGAGCTTCTTGTCGTTGGGACGGAGCTCGCCCCAGATTACCGGTTGGGCCTCAGCTTTCGGCTTCTGGTCCGGAGCATAGTCCAGATGGCGGCAGCGGTGACGAGAAGGAGAACTCCGATCGGCAGGAGAAGGGCAAGGATTCCAATGTTTCCTGCGATTCCGGCGACGACGGCTATGCATATGAGAGCGGCTCCAATAGGTGCTGAGACGACGGCGATTCTCTTCCAGGCCTTGGCATCATGGTCACTTAGGTCTGATGCCGCGAATTGAGTGCTGCCTTCAGGTTCGTACAGCTGCGCCACGAACAAGCCAATGATGGTGGGGAACAAGGGCAGTGCCGCGTTTCCCCCCGGTCGTGCAGGGATGAAAGCCGTGACGATGAACACGATGGCGGCCGCTGCAATCACGCCAAGGAGCGTGAAATACTTCCATCGTCGCGGAGTTAGGACCAGCCTTCCGCCTTTGGTCTTTCCAATCAGAATCGTGATAGCCCAGACCAGCAGAACTCCGCACATGACGCTTTGAATGTTCCGGAACAGCGGCTCGGTCTCAGGACGCAAAACCATTAGGAACGACGTAACAGCGGTGGCGATAACTATCAAGGCGACAACAATCCGGAGGCGCGGGTCAGTTGCTACTGCTGGCATGCGCTAAGTGCAGACCTCCGAGGCCTGCTTGTCAATGGCCCTTGTGCAGAGCTCCTCGTGGAGCAACCCTGACCGTGGGGAAAATTGCCGCTCAGCTCAGCAGACCGAGTCCCGAAATAGTCAACGACTGAGCAGCCAACCCGCCTTGCAAACAAACGCCGCGTCGCGCGTCTGCGCAATTATCGATCTCGTAGACGACCGTCCATGAGACACACACGACAATCGGGTCAAAAATTGTGACTGTTGGTTCAGAATGGCGGTTTTTTCACAGGTCAGTTTGGCGGTTTTCGAACCTTTGGCCCCTGCCTGCGCCGAGCGTCAGGAGTCGATTGTGATTCCGGCTTTCTGGCGCGCCCGTTCGACGGCGCGATAAACAGTGGAACGGCCGACAGAGAACAGTTCGGCGAGTTCGTACATGGTGTGCTCGCCCGCGGCGTGCAGTTTGACCAGGTGCGCTTCCTGCCTGGGTGAGAGTTTGGGCTGCTTCCCGCGCAGCCGGCCCTTGGCCTTGGCGACCTTCATGCCTTCGCGGGTACGGGCCCGGATGAGGTCGCCTTCGAACTCGGCGACCATCGCCAGGACATTGAACAGCAGCTTGCCCATCGGATCCGCAGGATCATGCACCGAGCCACCGATGCTGAGCTTCACCTCACGGCCGGCGAGGTCGTCAGCAATCTGGTGTGCATCCCGGACCGACCGGGCCAGCCGGTCCAGTTTCGTCACGACAAAGGTGTCGCCGGCGCGGCAAGCGGCCAAAGCTTCACGCAGCCCTGGGCGATTCCTGTCTCTGCCGGTGAGGCCATGATCGACATAGATCCGCTTGGACTCAATACCCAAAGCCAGAAGCGCATCGCGCTGTGCGGTGAGGTCTTGTTCATCGGTGGAGACTCTCGCGTAACCGACCAGTAGTTCAGACATGTGTAGAAGTGTGCCATATATGGCCCCCTCACCGGTCAGATCACCGGACTGGTCTTACGGGACACTCCACCGCCCGGAGCTTCAAAAGCAGAGATCATGGCTTGGCCTGTCCGGTGGAGGACCGGCTTACGGGACAGTCTAAGCCAGCAGCGTTCAAGGACTGTTTCGCCGTCTTTCGTGAGTTGTACCGATGCTCCGAAATACTGGTAGTTATGCATATCCGTCTTAGTGCTAATCCCCGTTGAAGAGACTCACCGGCAGCCTCTGCGCGTCCTGGTCCTAGGGTTCTGCGGCATACTCGGGTCATGGTTGCTCAACGGAAGTCCGCTCAGTCTGCTGCCAAGTGGCTGTCCGAGGATGACGTGTGGATAGATCACGTATCGCTCGACCTCTCTGATGTGGAGTGGCTATCGGGTGTCCGGCGCCTGACGCTCTGGGCGGTAAAGATGCCCTCGGGCTTGTTGGCCTCGCTGCCGCACCTTGAGTGGTTAGACCTCCGCGGGGGATCCGGTGCGTCCATCGACTTCGTCAATGGTTGCTCTAAGTTGAGCTATCTTGCTGTCAATCAGATCCGCGGTCTGCATGATCTGTCGGCTCTAAGTGCTCAAACGACTCTTCGGCTGCTGAGCCTTTATGGACTGCCACAAGTGCAGGCTCTTCCTTCGCTCGCTAACCTTCTGAGTCTCAAACGAGTCGAGATTGGATCAATGAAAGGGCTGGCTGGGTTGGGTCCGCTTCTAGAGGCACCGCATTTAGAGGAACTGGTACTTCACAGAGCAGTCTCTTTGGGTAGTGCTGATCCGGAGGCAATCGCTGCCCACCCTTCGCTCAGGGCCTTTGAATGGTTTGCGGAAGATGTACCCGTCAAGACCTGGGCTCCGATCGTTGATCGAGTAGGGCGGCCAAAAGCTAAAGCTGTGAGTGCTTCGGATTGGTTCGAGCAGAACCCGTGATCCAGCAGAAGTCCGATCCAGACTCTTCGCCTCGGTTGAAGTCTATTGATCAATGTCTAGGAATGGCTGGCATGTAGCGAGACCCGGGCTCCGCTACGAGCGGGGCCGGAACCGCGGTTACTAGACCGCGGAGGGATGCGTTGGGTGCTCCCAGGGGTTCGATGCCCGCTTCCCGCAGTCTCCCCAGCGGGCCAACGTCTAAGTCCTCTCTGGAGCGTCCGGTGGAGGATCCTTGGGTTCTTGCAGTGATTGCAACACTTAGCGGATGGGTGTTGTCGTGGCGAGATATTCGATTTTTGTAAGACCGGATCTTCTGCAGCTGTTTTGGGCCGGGATGCAGGCCGGTGATTTCATCACTGACGCTGTTTTGCCGATCAATACGAGCAGGCGGACCGGGCGACGGGTCTTGGCCGAAGCCGGGGGTGTCAGGCCGCGCCGCGGCCGGGATCTGAAGGGCAGATGCCTGACCTTCGCCCAGCGCGAGGAGATCGCGATACTGCGCGCCCAGGGACACTCACTGCGCCGGATCGGGGCCGTGGTCGGCCGGGCACCCTCGACTGTGTCCAGGGAGCTTCGGCGCAATTCGGTGGCCGGGTTGCCTTACCGGGCGACGTCGGCTCATGCTCTGGCGTATGAGCGGGCCTCGCGGCCGAAACCGGCGAAACTGCACACGAACACGGTGTTGCGTGCGAAGGTGGAAGAGGACCTGAAAAAGAAGTACTCGCCGGAGCAGATCGCAGGACGACTGCGGGTTGAGTTTCCCGATGAGCCGGAGATGCGGGTGTCACCTGAGACCATTTACCAGTCCCTCTACGTTCAGTCTCGCGGAGCACTCAATCGTGATCTGGCCGCGTGTTTACGCACCGGGCGTGCGCTCAGGCAGCCCTGCAGGAAGGCCGGCCAGCGGAAGAACCGGATCCCCGGGATGATCAATATCTCCGAGCGTCCCGCCGAGGTTCAGGACCGTGCGGTGCCAGGGCATTGGGAGGGCGACCTCATCATCGGCAAAGGCAACCAGTCCGCGATCGGGACTCTTGTGGAGCGGACCACCCACTACACGATGCTCGTTCATCTTCCGGACGGGTACAAAGCTGAACAAATGCGCGACGCCCTGGCAGCCAAGATCAAGACGCTCCCCGAGGCGCTGAGGCATTCCCTCACCTGGGACCAGGGCATCGAAATGCAGGACTGGAAAACCGTGAAAATAGACGCTGGAATCGACATCTACTTCTGCGATCCGCACTCACCCTGGCAGCGGGGCATCAACGAAAACACAAATGGCCTGCTGCGCCAGTACTTCCCGAAAGGCACGGACCTGAGCATCCACAGCGCGGAAGACCTCGACTGGGTCGCCCAGGAACTCAACGACCGGCCACGCAAAAGACTAGAGTTCAGAAAACCGATCGAATTGATCGAAGGACTCCTGTTGCAATAACCGCCTGAATCCACCGATCCTTAACCGGGCACTGGGACCGACGCGGTGAATGCTGCAGGCCGCATCGGGCCTGTCTTGATCCTCTACGCTTCTACCCATGGGGACTGAAACCATGGGCAGCATGGGTGCGGGCATGGCCGGCGAACCGGAGAGCTTGCCGTTGACGAAGGACCTGTGCCTTCTTTCCGATGGCCGTCCGTCCGGGAACGGGACGGCTTGGGTTGAATCGGGACTGCGTCGTCGGTTGTTAAGACGCTTTTGGGTGGCCTGCGCGCTGGTCGCTGCGGCGGTCTTACTCTGGGGAGCGGGTTTCTGGGTCATGACAAGGCCGTTTCATGAGGACTGGCCGCGTACCGGGGCAACTGTGGTTCGCACCCACGAGTTCAATGCGAAGGGGAAGCACTGCGAGGTCTACCTGAGTCTCGCCCAGGTGCCCGAACCGCGCACCGTCATGTTCTCCGGTGATGCACCCTGCAGCCAACTGCCATCTCTCGGGGCAACTGTCACGGTCAGCACGGACCCCTGGGACCCGAGTGCGGTCCGCATCATCGGCTATGACGATCCATTGTGGGGCGACATCGGCATGCCCGCTACCCTGCTGGCCACGCCCATCCTCTGCGCTTGCGTGTACTTCCTCGTCACAGCTGCGCGCTTCCGGCGGGCTCGTAAGGCCGGTGGCAGCCAGCCGTGGCGGGCCGTAACTGCCCGCTTCATCTCACGGACCGTCTACCGGGGTTGGGTAAGCGCCCGGTTATGGGCGCTGGACACCGACGGCAAGGAACGCACATTCGTCCTTTCAGGGCCAGCCAACACGCTACCCGAATTCACGAATGGTCAAACCGGAACGACGATAACGTTCTGGCTCGCCAGTGACGGCTACGGCAATGTCCTCATCAACCAACCTGGTGCTGGTCGGGCAACCCTTGGCAGGGCATATGCTCCCAACGAGTTCGAGTTGCACGCCATGGCGTGAAAGCGAGAGCCCGATTCATGACGGGAGTTCGCAAGCGCCCAGAATGATGCTTTCCTCCCCTCCGATCAAGGGATCCCTCACCGGACGCCGCCCCGTCCGCTGAAGATCCGATAGGCTCAGCTGCGGCGGGAGTCGGAGTGATTCTCGTGGCGATGAGATGAACGGGGGCGCGCCTTTGGCTGCGAGGGGAACGGTAAGGGCGGCGCTTTGCGTCGCGGTTCTGATGGCGACCACCGTGAGTGCCTGTGCTTCCAACGACACCTCATCGCATGCCCCGTCGCCAACGCCGACGTCAGCGGCGGCGCCAGCGCCGGTGAACGACAAGCAGGACATCCGCTGCTACTTCCACGCGGACCTCACGACAACCCACAAGCTCACGCCACCTCAGGAAGGTACGCTCCCGCCATACATGACGGCCGGGATCGTCGATTCGGACGGTGCGAACGCAACGAAGGACCCGAACACCGGCCACATGACCACCGGGATGAAGCAGGTCAGCAATCCCGTGAACCTCTGCAGCCGCCTTTGGAGCGAGGGAAGGATGAACCCAGACGGGATCACCGACGACCTCATCCCCGCCGACTTCCTGTCCCCCGCCCCAGGGAGCCAGGCACCCGGATACAAGTTCAAGGACCAGAACGGGAATCAGCTCGTGACCGACCCGCAGATGACGGGGAGCTTCGGGCACTACATCCCGCATCTCACCGAATGCGTGGTAGACAACACCGTCGCCGTCCTCCCCGGGGACCCCGGATCCTGCGCCCGGCTCCGAGTCCCTTCCTTGCAGAAGTAGCCCCATCGATTCGCGCCGCTGAGGATCCCCACCCTCTTCTGGTCCCCAGATGTCGGCCGACCGCACCTGGTTCGTCTTAACTGATTACGACCTCCAGGCCACAAAAGTAAGCGGCCCCGAATACTTAATAAGGAGGCTCCGAAACGATCCCATTCTCGAGGCGGTGGACTGGACCGAACCGAAACAGCAGTGCGCTCCTCTTCCGCCCGGTGCGGGATCCACCAGCGTGCATTATCTCCTGCGGGAAAAAGCTCTTCGTTCCGAGGCTGTCGCCCGTAACCGTGCCCAGCTACGATGGCGGCATGGAACCAGCCGACGTACGTAAGAGACTGTTGTGGTCGATCGTGGCGCTGTTCTGCTCAGGGCCATGGGCACTCCTGATCGTTGTTAACAGCGGCCAGCCTCCATGGATGAGCATCCTTTTCGCCGGGATTCTTGCCGGTCCTCACGTCATCATTTGGCACCGATACCTATTCAGCCCTGGTTGGCCCTCAGCAGATCGCAACAAACAACACTGACTGATCGGTAGAGCTTTTCCCGCAGGAGATAATGCACGCTGGTGGATCGGTTCGCGGGCACGACTGCCGCGATGCTTCTGCTGGATAGCTATGAAATGACGATCCTTTGGGAATGCGACTAATCCGTCTTTCTAAGACGCCGCCACACCCATAGGCCACCAAGCGCAAAGAGGACCGCGAGGGCAATGTACGGCCCACGTTGCGTGGGCGGCCCAGCAAGTGCAGCTAGTAACCAGCAGACAGTCATGACGACAAATCCGAGAAGAGTTACCTTCAATCCGGGCCGGTTCATGCTTGGAGCATAGCGGCCAGTCCCAAACGTCACTGTAGATGAGCGGATTTATTCAGACGCAGCTTCTGGTCGCGTCGTCCGGTTCGGGATCCCTCACCGAGATAGCTGCAGCCGAAAGAAATTGTTCCCGGCAGCAGAAGCCCGCTGCTTCTATTGGAAGCTTCTTGCCCCGGCTGTGAGTGTTGACAGCCGCTGGCTATCAGGCATGATCGGTGGTGTGTCGCTGAACGGGATGCGGGGGCGCGCTGCTGGCAGAAAGAGGAGCTAACCAATGGTGACGACGATCGGTGCAGTGCACTCTATGGGGGGCGAGCCGCCGCGGCTGGAACGGGTGCTACTGCCGGCGCGGCACGAATTCGAGGTGCCGGTCCCGGACGGCTCGGTGGTCCGAGGTTATGTGACCAGCTACGAGGTCTGGGATTCGTTTGTGCGGGTGAACGTGACTTTCATTAATCGTCCGCGCCGGAGGGGGCACAACGACGACGCGCTCGTTCTACGGCTCTCCGACGGCACATTCGCGAAATCGGTTCACGGGAACGGCGGCGGCAGCGACCGCTTCAGCGTCATGGCAACCGCGTTCGCCCGCCCGCTCGGCGCCCAGACTGCGACGCTCGGGCTCGGACGTGACCGGCGGAGACCCCCCACGCCTAGCATTGTCCAAAACACGGGAGGCGCCATGCTGCCTGCCAGCAATCCGAGCGAGGAGATGGTTTTCACACAGATCATGGACCTCTCGCTCCCGTAGCGGCTTGCATAAGCGTCCGGTGAAGGATCCACCAGCGGGCATTATCTCCTGCGGGAAAAGCTCTACCGATCAGTCAGTGTTGTTTGTTGCGATCTGCTGAGGGCCGACCAGGGCTGAATAGGTATCGGTGCCAAATGATGACGTGAGGACCGGCAAGAATCCCGGCGAAAAGGATGCTCATCCATGGAGGCTGGCCGCGTAGTCAGTGGAACTTTTCGCGTGGAGACTCGCTAGTTGAATGAGTCGTTGACCGCTGGCAACCTTCTTCGACGGCTGAACTGTCCCGTCCTTGACCCGGGACTTGGTGCCCGGTCTGCCAGTCCCCATCGTTGGGCTCATCAGGGCGCAGGATTTGTTCGTTGCGCTGGGCGGCGCGTTGAGCGGCCGCTGTCTCCGCGAGCCCTCGGGGCCGGAAAGCGGATCGTGGTCCGAGGGGGCGCCACCAATGGTGGGGGCCGGGAGCGGGCGCCTGACTCCGGTTCCGGTCGGCTTCCTCGTCCCTGCCTTGGGCACGCAGCAGGGCCACTTCGATGTGTTCCAGCCCGATGTAAGGGCACGCAGCAAGGTCCGCCTCATGCTCGGCAGCCAGGAGCAATTCTCGATCGACGGCTCCGGATTCGATCAGTTGACGAACTCTTCTAGTGGGTCCGCGGCTCATCCCGTCAGAATACTCCCACCCCCTCGCGCGACTCGCTGTTTTCGCGTCCGGTTAGGGATCCTTCACCGGGCGGGTTAGTGCCGGAGGACTTTTAACCAGGCCATATTTCGTGTGTTCGGTGAATGCTCAGAAGGTGCCGGCTGGCCTCGTAGTGCGTTTTAGCTCGATGTTCTTGAGTTTCTGGCAGCGCGGAGATACATCCAAATGGAGACTCCCAAGAGGACGACGTTCATGGCCATGACGAACCAGAAAAAGACTGTGGCTGGACGTCCCTCCACCAGCACAGCCACCGCGTTGCTGGCCAGCCACAGCGACGCAATGGCCGCCATGAACACGGCTTGGCCTTTCGTCGGCTGATTATTCCTTTGAGTGGTCATGCCCAGAGCCTAATCCCACGGTCAAGAGTGCCCCATCCAAGACTCCATCGCCTGCCGTCCCGTAAGGCAGTGATCCTTTACCGGGCGGCGCGTCGCAGCCCAGCCGTCCTGTAGGGAGCTTTCGAGTCAACGCCCCTTGGCGGTGCTCCTGTTGCGTCGCTATCGTGAGCCATGGCCGGTTCGGATGCGTACAAAGATCTTTCCCCAAAGATGAAGCGTTTTGCTAAAGCAAACCTCTGGGCATTCACAGGGGCGATTGTTGCATCAGGGTTCATTCGACCTTGGTTGGGGTTCTGGCCGACAACAGTCCTGCTGGGATTGGTGCTGCTTGCCGTCCTCGTGCCTTTCGGCGTTGCTGCCCGGCGCGAACGCAGGGAGTTCGAGGCGCAACGTCGTCATGACAACTGAGGCGTTCGTTCGCTCACTGGCTTACGGCGCTCCGTATGAATGGGGCACTACTATCTGATGGTGTTTAACATCGGACAGCGCACCGCTGTATTGGGCGCGTTCAGCCTCGCCGGCTACAAGGGCCCCATTCGAACCTTGCCGGTCGTCAGCGACGACGAACGCATGTTTGTACTTGATCGAGCCGATTTAGGCCAGCTTCGAGATGTCCGAACATTGGAGCAGATCGTTGGCCAGTTGCTCGGATGCAAGGTCGCAATAATTGAATCAGGGTCGGTTGCGCTGGAATCCGTTCCATTCGCCTAGCGTCCGGTAGAGGATCGGCTTACGCGCGGCGAGGCGACAGTCAGTGCTGCAATGAGATGCCGCCATTCAGCGCTGAGATTCATACCCTTGAGGTTGTGAACGCGGTAGCCTCGAAACGTGCTCCGCGCGCGGATGCGGCAGCAGCCGCGATCGATAGGGTCGGTGTACCGTCAGGAACAAGTCTCCACGGCGCCCGGACATCAGGTATCAGAGTCTTCGTCGCACCCCGGGGAGACTCAGCGACTTGTTTGAGGAGAGATGACAGTGGGAATCACCCCAGGCGTCCTGGTCGCAGTCTTTGTCACCCTGTTCGTGGTCTTTGTCGCTCTGTACGTCATCCGCCGAAGGAAGTGATCACTCGGCGGCCAAGCCCCTCAGCCCGCGTTCACAACCTCACGGGGAAGAACAGCTAAGGAAGCTGATTATCCGGGAATTCACTACCGACAGTTTGACCACGATAGCGGGGTCCGCGCTGTCGTGGTCGTAATCGCTGCGAACTCGTTCTCTTTCTGAGCTCGATGGAGCGTTGAATGCACGGAGAGGGATCCTTCACCGGGCACGGTTGTCCCCTGCACCGCTGGTCTCCGTTGCTGCGGCTATGCTCGTGCCGTGAGCATCGTTGGAGGCACTGCGCAGGACCACTTTCGTTCAATGGTGCGCACGGAACTGGCGCCGGAGCTGCGTCGCCTTGGCTTCCGCGGAAGCGGCGCACAGTTCGAACTTCCGTCCGCCACTCATTGGTTATTACTGGGCCTTCAGAGATCAACGTCCAGTACCGCGGATGAGGTGCGCTTCACGGTGAACCTTTCTGCAGTCGACCGCCAGGCTTGGAACACCAAGCGTGAGACGGAGAAGTGGATGGGCGTGCGGCCGAGCGCAAACGTCTTGGGTCCTGTCACGACATCAAAGCGTTTGGGAATACTCGTATGGGGAACCGACACCTGGTTTGCTATTCAACCGAACCGATCCACTAAAGACGTCGCCCGTGAGGTCTTGGACGCCATCAGAGACAAGGGCATCTCCTGGTTACGCGCCCAGGAGTCTTCCAATGACTGCTTGAATCCGCCGATCCCCTTACGTGCTGAGGGTGACAAATAGCGCTGCGAAAAGACGGCCATTTATCGCTGCGAGTCACAAATCTTTCTGAAGGAGACTCCGGTTTGTAGCGGAAACGGTCGTTTATGGATCAAGCTCCCGCCGAGGGCCGCCGTTGTATAGCGTTGCAAACAGGAAGAAGTCTGCACTCGCAGCGCTAATCTGCAAGAGGCATGGGGTCGAATACGCGGAGGCAGACCGCGCCGTACATGACGCACTGGCCGAGGCGTTTGACGCGAAGTATGGCTCCTATGACTATTCATACGACGCCCGGTCTGCCAACTTGAATTGGGCCGACGACTTCGTGTCGACTTACAGGAGGTTGTCCACTAGGCCCCTGCCCTCAGCAGATATCCTCAACGTCGGCGTCGGTGCAGGGTACGAAGCAGCAACACTGTTTTCAGATTGTCCGCGGACCACCTTTGTTGACATCGCGGAACGCGGCTTGCTGAATATCAGCGAACGGATTCCGTCGTCAAAGACAATCCTCGCTAGTGCTGACAACCTGACATCCCTACCGGAGAACAGTTACGACCTGTATGTCTCCTTGAGAACATACAACTCGTCGTTCTTCGACACCTCTACAGCAGCGTCGGAGGCTCACAGGGTGTTGAAACCGGGCGGGACCATCATCGTCTCCGTAGCCAACGGGTTCCTGTACACTGGACGGTCGAACAGCGTCGTGCCGGGCCTGATCCTCCCGGGGACTGACTTCGTGGACCTCTACCGGGGTATGGATACAGCCAGGTTGATTTGCGCTGAGCTTGGCAGTGTGGGATTCGAGGACATCCGAATGACCCCAGCAAGCACAGAAATCTATCTGTCGGGAGTCGCAAGCTAACGACAACTCTGCTCCCTCGTACAATCACGTGCACGACGTCCATACGTTTAAAGGGGAAGGCTGTCGCAGACGGCCCGGTGTGATCGGACAGGTCAGAAGTGGCAATCTTGCCTAACACCAACGGAAGGAACTTTGCAATGAGCGGCCAAACGACTGTTGCCGATCGGGTACTGCAGTTCAACGAGCAACTTGCCGAGACAGCTCTTGAGCTACCCCCCGGGTTCACGGTCCTCAACCCGTTCAGCGGACCACAGAAGGAGCATGTTCGGGAGGTAACGACGGCCTTCTACCAGAGATTCTACGACGACAATGAGCCGCGCCGTCTAGTTCTGGGAAGTTCACCAGCTCGACGCGGTACGGCCGTGACCGGAGTTCCTTTTGCGGACGCCGAGCTCCTCGCAAGCGAGGCTGGTGCGGATATCGACGGCTATGCGATAAGCCGAAACTCCTCCGGATTTATAGACGATGTCATCGGGCGCTACGGGGGACGCGATAGGTTCTATGGCGACATCGTCATGAGCTTCGTATGCCCCCTTGGCTTGGTGAGGACGAATGCCAAGGGAAGCGAGGTCAACGCAAACTATTACGAAAACAAGATGCTGCTAGAGAGCCTGAGTTCCTTCATCGTTGACACCATAAGGCGTCAGCTGGAGTTTGGAACTGACACTTCGGTGTGCTATTGCATTGGCAGCGGCGAGAACTTCAGATTCTTGTCAAAGGTAAACAAGACAGAACAGTTCTTTGAAAAGATCGTGCCCTTGGAGCACCCGCGGTTCATTACTCAATACAATCCGGAGAGACGGGAAGAGTTCGTCGAGAAGTACGTCAGGGTCCTGAACGGAAGAAGCGATTAGCAGTGGCGGACCCCTCCATGGTGCGCCCGCCTAAAGCCCTAACGAGCTTCCGACGCCCAAGAGGTTGTGCGGTGTCGGAGCGTCTTGGCGCACCTGGCAATCACCGGTGCACCGTGGTGTATTGCTACACAGGGAGCGCGTCGACTGGTTCGATAGTGACGTCGTCGCCCATCGTCGACTCACGCGCTCAGGGCGCCCGTCAACCCATCAGCGGCTCGGATGCGGTCGCGGCAGTCCGGCCCATTTGGCACAGGAAAGGAATGAGGGCGGTTCATTGGTTACAGAAGGCAAAGTCCTGGTCCACTTCGACTCAGGTTGCGTTAGCGCTTACCGCATCCAGGGCGGCAAGTTGAAATTGGTCGAAAGACAGCGGGCCACGTTTGAAGAGAGTTTCGCGGCCGGGTTATTGGCAGACGCAGTTAGCGAGTCCTGGGACTCGCTAAAGGATTTCGCGGAAAATACGGACACCAAGGGCGTGTCGTTGTACGCCACCGGCGTCTTCCAGCGACTGTCTCGGGCGGATGCGGACAGGCTGGTCAACGGAAAACGGACTCCAGAGTGTCGCAAGAGCATCCAAACGCGTTTCGCTACGACACAATATTGTCCGTTTTCTGCAGTGGCCCCTATCCAGATGGTACGCGGGCCTGGGCTTTACCCAGCGTGAACGCGAATCGCACCAATGGCGGCCGGGTAGGACCATCCACCGCGCTCCCCAATCAAAAAACTTGGCGGCTCAGGACAACCATAGGAGTACTGGGCCGATACGTAGTGCACAACCGGAGCACCTTGGGTCGTGCGAACCTCGGGCTGCTGGCGCTCGAACCAAGGACTCATGGCCAGAGCCTTCCACCAACCGCTGCTCAAGGCAAGGAAATGCTCCCCTTGAAGTCCGCCGGATCGGCGTCGGTTTGGGCGTCGGGTTCCGCCCATTCCAGCGCAGCCACGAGGTGCCCTTCATCAGGCAACGCCCGCTGCTCCGCAGCCGGGAGTTTGTCATAAGTGTAGGCCGCGACGGCCATAGGTGAAGTTGACCGTCCCAAGCTGTAGCGGACGCTTCGGTCGTTCTTGGTACCGCAGATCAGGATGCCAACGGTTTCGTTGTGGTATTCCCGGCGAAGCACGTCATCGACGAGGGCCACGTAGAAATTGAGTTTGCCGACATGCTCCGGCTGAAACCGGCCTGTCTTAAGTTCAACGACAACGTACCGAAGCTGTTCTATGTGGAAAAACAGCAAGTCGACATTATTCCGAGCTCGGAATAACACGGATCTGCTGTTCTACAACTTCAAACTGCGATGCTTCGTGGTCATTGAACTGAAGGCCACCGCCTTCAAACCCGAATACCTAGGCCAAATCAACATGTACATGTCCGCCGTGGACGATCTGCTCGCGCACGCCGACGATCAGCCAACCATTGGGCTCCTGCTATGCAAGACCAAAAACAACGTCGTGGCCGAATATGCGCTGCGCGGGTTCAACAAGCCCGTTGGCATCGCAGAATGGGAAGCCGAGATCGCGGGGTCGCTGCCCGAAATCGCGTCAACGCTGCCGAGCATCAGCGAGCTGGAGGCTGAGCTTTCGCAGGGCATCAGCAGCAAGCCGGTCGAGCAGCGGGAACCGGTGTGGGGCTCTCCCAGCGACGGAGCTTAATTGTCGGTGCCTCCTGAGATGCTGGGGGCATGGATGGAAAGACAGCCTGGAGCGCGGAGAGCAGGGCGGCAGTGGAGGCCGTTGCCGCGTCCGTTGCCGTGCTTGCCGCCTTCGCTCAGGACGCTGGTCCCTCCGAACGCCCCGATCCGCTCCGGGATCTCGCCGATGGTTGCCTGGACGGCCTCGCCGAAGTGGCCAGGCTGGAAGCCCGGACCGCCGCGCTGAAAGCGAAGCTCGCCGCGGATTACGTCCAGGCGGCCAGTGCCCTGGCGCCGCCAGCGTCCTCGCCACAGGAATCCACCGCCCAGGAACTTGCCCTGATCGCCGAGGTCGCCTGCGTCCTGACCGTCAGCGAACGGACTGCCGGGGGCCTCCTGGTCGAATCCCGGTCCCTGACCACGACGCTGCCGCTGACCCTGAAGGCCCTGCAGTCCGGAACGATCTCCTGGCAGCACGCCCGGATCATCGTCGACGAAACAAGCGGCCTGGGCCCCGCCGGGGCAGCCGCCCTGGAAGCGCACTTCCTGGACCCCGATGCTCCCAACCCCGCCCGCGGCTGCCCGGCCGGGGCCCTCGTCCCGTCCCGGTTCCGGGCCAAAGCACGCACCTGGCGCGAACGCCACCACCCCGTCAGCATCGAATCGCGCCACGCCAAGAGCGCCGAAGACCGGCGGGTCGAATACCTCCCGGACCGCGACGGCATGGCCTGGCTCTCCGCCTACCTCCCGGCGGCCACCGCCGCGGGCATATGGGAACGGACCACCGCCGCCGCCCGCGCCCTCCAAGGCCCCGACGAGCCCCGGACCCTCGCCCAGCTCCGCGCTGACATCACCGCCACCTGGCTCCTCACCAACACCACCGGCGGTGTGCCCGACGGCGGCCTGGCGGGCGTTGTGCCCGACGGCTGCCTGCCGGGCGTTGTGCCCGACGGCGGCCTGGCGGGCGGCGGACGCGCGGAACCGGGGCTGACGGGGCGCGTTCCGTCCCCGCGGGCGCAGGTGCTGGTCACCGTCCCGATCCTGTCCCTGCTGGGCGTCACGGAGGAACCGGCCATGCTGGACGGGTATGGGCCGATCCCGCCGTCCATGGCCAGGAGCCTGATCGCCGACGGCGCTGACTCTTTTCACCGCGTCTTGATCGACCCCCGCGACGGCGCTCCGCTGGAAATCGGACGGACGAGCTACCGCCTCACCAAGGCCCAGCGCCAGTGGCTGCGGCTCCGCGACGGCAAATGCCCTTTCCCCGGCTGCAACAACCACTCCCTGGACAACGACGCGGACCATCTCTTGGCCTGGGCCGACGGCGGCACCACCGGCATCACCAACCTCGGCCAACCCTGCCCCAAGCACCACCGTCTCAGACATCGGACCGGATGGACTCCCTCCCCGGCCAGCAAGGACCACCCGCCGGGCTGGACCTCACCATCCAAACGGCACTACCCCAGCGAACAGCAGGACTGGGAACCACCCCGCTGGCCACACCACTTCACGATCATCGACACGGACCTGGACACGGGTGCGCCACCGGGCCATGAGCTGCCGGCACATCCGGAATTTCCGCGGGATCCGGAACTGCCGCAGGATCCCTTCCCGGACTGGTGCTCCTTCACGGCCGCACATCCATGGCCCGACCCCGACGACATGGACGTTGACCACGGTCCAGTCGATCCTGGGGATCCGGATCGACCCGTGCGGCTGAACGACCCCTACCCGGAATGTCCCGAGTTCCAAACCGCTTGATCCACTGGAAGTCCGTGCAGGAGGGACGCAGGCCACAGCATCCGGAGCTTCCTGTCCTAGTATGCTCAACCCCACCAGTGACCAACAGGAGGCTGAAGTGGTCGAAGAGACTGTGCTCGAGATAGTGGCCGAGCTGGCCGCGCTCGAGGACCCGAAGCCTCGCGCGGTGAACGAAAAACACGGGGACGATCACGGTGTGAACCTCGGCAAACTCCGCGCCCTCGCGAAGCGGTTGAAGACGCAGCAGGAACTCGCGCACCAGCTCTGGGCGACGGATGAAACGGCCGCCAGGCTTTTGGCCATCCTGATCTGCCGTCCGAAGGGGTTCGACCGTGATGAGTTGGACGTCATGTTGCGCCAGGCGCGGACTCCGAAGGTGCACGACTGGCTCGTCAATTACGTGGCGAAGAAGAACCCGCACTGCGAAGAATTGCGTCTTGCCTGGTTCACCGATCCGGATCCGGTGGTGGCGAGTGCCGGTTGGGCGTTGACGAGCGAACGGGTGGCGAAGAATCCCGAGGGCCTGGATCTCGCAGGATTGCTCGACGTCATCGAGGCGGAGATGGAAGACGCGCCGGATCGCCTGCAATGGGCCATGAACCAGTGCTTGGCCCAGATCGGGATCGAACACGCCGAGCATCGCGCCCGCGCCATTGACATCGGTGAGCGCTTGGGGGTGCTCAGGGATTATCCGACTCCCCCGAACTGCACGTCTCCGTTCGCACCCATCTGGATCAGCGAGATGGTGCGCCGACAGCAGGATAAGTAGGAATTGAACGGGCCATCCGACCCTCTACTTCCTACAGTTTCGGCTGGCACGTTCCCTGGCCGAGGAGGGTAGATCTGGCGGATCCCGCGCCAATCCGACCCGGGACCGGTGCAGCTCCGGTTTCAGCCCTTGACGATGGACATCGGCAAAAGGCCCCCCGGCGTGGAAGGGGCGATGCTGTCCAGCTGCCATCCATCCACGGATGCCAGGAACATAGCGGGCTGCGACACCGAGTAGCCCAACGGGACGTTGCTTGGCCCGTTCGCCGCCGAGGCCTGGTGTTCTTCCGTGAGTTCCTTGAAATGGACGCTTGCCGTCGACCCGCTCACCTCCACGGATTCCACCGTGATCTTCGTCGAAAAGTCCGTGTACCAAAAGCCCTTTGACTTGAACCCGGCCTTTGACCGGGCCACCACCGGGAGGTCCCGCGCGCGCTTGGCCCGGTACGCCGCCGTCGTCTGCCCTTCGGCCAGGCGTGGAGCAGTGGGATTGTCGAGGACGGTGGCGTTTCGGTCCTCGACAGCAGTCTGGATGATGGCAGTGAGCTCCGACGACGACGGGCTGGGCACCGCTGTTGTGGAGGAGTCGACCGGGAGCGGCCCGGCTATCGTCTGGCACCCGGAGAGGGCCAACCCCAACAGCACGGCGACGGCGGCCACAGTGCGCGGATGCTTCATCCTTGGCCCCCTCGCTGTGGATGTCCCCACAGCCTACGCGCGTTTCGCGAATTCAATGCGTATGTATTCGAGCTCTTCGCGTGGGAGGACAGCAGTCATAACCCCACCCTGTTCAAGTGACGCGCCAACCCCGTACACGAGGGGATCCGCGTCGATCTCCACACCCTGCACTTCGACGCCGTCAATCCATACGGTTACGACGCGGCTGCCCGGACGATTACTGATGTCCCCGGCGTTACGGTCCCACGCGATGCCCCCGGGCCATTCACTCCGGTAGCGATTCACGAGGATGTGGTTCATGTGTTCTGTCAGCACCTGGGCCGGGGATGGGCGTTCGGAAGGGTCCCGATGCCACGTGGTCCGCACGGCCTCCCAGAGCTGCGGGTATCGCATCCGTTGAACCCCTTCAATCAGCCATGCCGGTCGCGGCCATGGCGGAAAGTCTTCGATCGACCTTCGCGCTTGCTCGTCGAGCTCGGCCAGATTCATCGGGTCGGATCGGCCAGCGGGATTGCGCCACAGCGTATAGGTAATGCTCGCCGACATCTCGTTATATCCGCGGGAGTCCTGCCCGTACTGTATGCCGACCACATCCGGATCTTCCAGCGATGGCTGGGGCACCATGCCTCCCCATATCGCCCACTTGAACGCCGTAATGCCCGAGCCGTGCGAGGGGACCGTTCCGGTGGTCCAGTCCCCGTCCTCGTGAAAAACAACGCGGGGTCACTTAGCGCCCATTCCGATGCCTTGGATGGGCGATAAGTGACCCCGCGTTGTGGGCCGCCAGGAAGGGAAGGGAGGATTAAAACTCCCAGTCCTCATCCTCGGTATTGACAGCCTTGCCGATCACATAGGAAGACCCCGACCCAGAGAAGAAGTCGTGGTTCTCGTCAGCGTTGGGTGACAGGGCCGACAGGATGGCCGGGTTCACGTCGGTGACGGAGGCCGGGAACATGGCCTCGTAGCCGAGGTTCATGAGGGCCTTGTTGGCGTTGTAGTGCAGGAACTTCTTCACGTCCTCCGCGAGGCCGACGCCGTCGTAGAGGTCGTGGGTGTACTGGACTTCGTTTTCGTACAGCTCGAAGAGCAGCTCGAACGTGTAGTCCTTGATTTCCTGGCGCTTCTCCTCGGAGACCTTCTCAAGCCCCTTCTGGAACTTGTACCCGATGTAGTAGCCGTGCACGGCTTCGTCGCGGATGATCAGGCGGATGAGGTCTGCCGTGTTCGTGAGCTTGGCACGCGAAGACCAGTACATCGGAAGGTAGAACCCGGAGTAGAACAGGAACGATTCCAGCAGCGTCGAAGCGACCTTGCGCTTCAGGGGATCGTCGCCTTGGTAGTAGTCCATGACGATCTGCGCCTTCTTCTGCAGGTTCTCGTTCTCGAGGGACCAGCGGAAGGCGTCGTCGATCTCCTTGGTGGAGCACAGGGTGGAGAAAATCGAGGAATACGACTTCGCGTGCACCGACTCCATGAAGGCGATGTTCGTGTACACGGCCTCTTCGTGCGGGGTGATGGCGTCCGGGATCAAGGACACAGCGCCCACGGTTCCCTGGATGGTGTCCAGCAGGGTCAGGCCCGTGAAGACGCGCATGGTGAGCTGCTGCTCGTCCGGCGTCAGGGTGTGCCAGGACTGGACGTCGTTGGACAGCGGCACCTTCTCCGGCAGCCAGAAGTTGTTGACCAGGCGGTTCCAGACCTCCACGTCCTTGTCATCCTGGATGCGGTTCCAGTTGATCGCTTCGACGTGGCTAAGCAGCTTGACCTTCTCGGTCATTTCGTCCCCTTAACGTATGTGTTCTTTAAGGTAAGCGTACGACGCCGGGCGCTCGCCCGGCGTCGTACTCTTCAGTTTTGAGGCGCGGCGGCTGCCGCAAATAAACAACCGAAAACAGTTACAGCATGCAGGAAACGCAGCCCTCAACCTCGGTGCCTTCCAGCGCGAGCTGGCGGAGGCGGATGTAGTAGAGCGTCTTGATGCCCTTGCGCCATGCGTAGATCTGCGCCTTGTTGATGTCACGCGTGGTGGCAGTGTCCTTGAAGAACAGCGTCAGGGACAGGCCCTGGTCCACGTGCTGCGTAGCAGCGGCGTAGGTGTCGATGATCTTCTCGTAGCCGATCTCATACGCGTCCTGGTAGTACTCCAGGTTGTCGTTGTCAAGGTACGGAGCCGGGTAGTAGACGCGGCCGATCTTGCCTTCCTTGCGGATTTCGATCTTGGCGGCCACCGGGTGGATCGACGACGTCGAGTTGTTGATGTAGCTGATGGAGCCCGTGGGCGGGACGGCCTGCAGGTTCTGGTTGTAGATACCGTGCTCCATGACGGAAGCCTTCAGCTCGCGCCAGTCGTCCTGCGTCGGGATGTGAATACCGGCGAAGAGCTCGCTCACGCGCTCGGTCTCCGGAGCCCACACCTGCTCGGTGTACTTGTCGAAGAACGTGCCGCTCGCGTAGGTGGAGTTCTCGAAGCCGCCGAAGGGCTGGCCGGTCTCGATGGCCAGCTTGTTCGAGGCACGGAGGGCGTGGAACAGCACCGTGTAGAAGTAGATGTTGGTGAAGTCCAGGCCCTCTTCGGAACCGTAGTGGACGTGCTCGCGGGCAAGGTAGCCGTGCAGGTTCATCTGGCCGAGACCGATGGCGTGGCTCTGGGCGTTGCCCTGCGCGATGGACGGCACCGAGTTGATGTAGGACATGTCCGACACTGCGCTCAGGGCACGGATGGACGTCTCGATCGACAGGCCGAAGTTCGGGGAATCCATGGTCTTGGCGATGTTCATCGAGCCAAGGTTGCAGGAGATGTCCTTGCCGACCGTCTCGTAGCTGAGGTCCTCGGCGTAGATCGACGGCGTGGAAACCTGCAGGATCTCCGAGCACAGGTTGCTCATGGTTATCTTGCCCGCGATCGGGTTGGCCCGGTTCACGGTGTCCTCGAACATGATGTACGGGTAGCCGGACTCGAACTGGATCTCCGCGAGGGTCTGGAAGAACTCGCGGGCGCTGATCTTGGTCTTCTTGATCCGGGAGTCGTCCACCATCTCGTAGTACTTCTCGGTGACCGAGATGTCGGAGAACGGGACGCCGTAGACGCGTTCGACGTCGTACGGGGAGAAGAGGTACATGTCCTCGTTCTTCTTGGCCAGCTCGAACGTGATGTCCGGGACCACGACGCCGAGGGACAGCGTCTTGATGCGGATCTTCTCGTCGGCGTTTTCACGCTTGGTGTCCAGGAAGCGATAGATGTCCGGGTGGTGCGCGTGCAGGTACACGGCACCCGCACCCTGGCGGGCACCGAGCTGGTTGGCGTAGGAGAAGCTGTCTTCAAGGAGCTTCATGACCGGGATGACGCCGGAGGACTGGTTCTCGATCTGCTTGATCGGGGCGCCGTGCTCGCGGATGTTGGTCAGCGAGAGGGCCACGCCGCCGCCGCGCTTGGACAGCTGCAGCGCCGAGTTGATGCCGCGGGCGATCGACTCCATGTTGTCTTCGATGCGCAACAGGAAGCAGGAGACCAGCTCGCCGCGCTGGGCCTTGCCGGCGTTGAGGAACGTGGGAGTGGCGGGCTGGAAGCGGCCGTCGATGATCTCGTCGACGAGGCGGCTGGCCAGCTCCTCGTTGCCGCGGGCAAGGTGCAAGGCAACCATGCAGACGCGGTCTTCGTAGCGCTCCAGGAAACGCTTGCCGTCGAAGGTCTTCAGCGTGTAGGAGGTGTAGAACTTGAAGGCGCCGAGGAAGGTCTCGAAGCGGAACTTCTTCTTGTAGGCGCGGTTGAACAGGTCACGGATGAAGTTCATCGTGTACTGGTCGAGGGTCTCGCGCTCGTAGTACTGGTTCTTGACCAGGTAGTCCAGCTTCTCTTCCAGGTCATGGAAGAAGACGGTGTTGTTGTTCACGTGCTGCAGGAAGTACTGGTGCGCGGCCTCGCGGTCTGCTTCGAACTGGATTTCCCCGTTCGGACCGTAGAGGTTCAACATGGCATTGAGCTCATGGTAGCCAAGGCCCTTGTAGGCCTCCGGCAATGGCTTCTTGGCCTTGGCGGTGTCCATAGCGCCCTTGGTTACTTCTGTATCTGCGACAGTCGTGTCCAAAACTTTTCCAATCCTTGATTGACCCGGTCAACATCTTCCGGAGTCCCCATGAGTTCGAATCGATAAAGAAGCGGAACCCGGCATTTGGTGGCGATGATGTCTCCCGCCATGCAGTAGTTTTCCGCGAAGTTCGTGTTTCCTGCTCCGATGACGCCGCGGATCAGTTCCCTGTTCTGCGGGTTGTTCAGAAACCTGATGACCTGCTTCGGCACCGATCCTTCGCCGTTCGTGCCACCATACGTGGGCAACACGAGGACGAAGGGTTCCAGTGCGAGCAGCGGCGCGTCCTTGGCATGGAGCGGGATGCGTGCCGCGTCCACGCCGAGCTTCTGGACGAAGCGCTTGGTGTTCTCAGATGTCGAGGAAAAGTAGATGAGGTGGCTCCGCGTGATGACAGCTTCAGCCATTGTTTGAGCAGGTGCTGTTGCCAGCGCTGCCATGGGAGTCACCTCGACTACATTGGAATGCTTTGTTGTTGCGGCGGAGTCCCGAAAGACTAGGCCACCGAAGCGGCAGCCAGTGCCAGTTCTTCGATCTTGTCCGGACGGAATCCTGACCAGTGGTCCTGCTCGGTCACCACAACGGGGGCCTGCATGTATCCAAGGGCCTTCAGGCGCTCAAGGGCCTCGGCATCCTGTGAGATGTCAACGCTCTGGTAGGCGATGCCCTTTTTGTCGAGTGCACGGTAAGTCGCGTTGCACTGAACACAGGCCGGCTTCGTGTAAACCGTAACAGTCATGGTCCCTGTCCCCTTTGTTGAAGTCTTTGCTCTTCGTTCGGCAGGCCCCGACCGGAACTGATTCCGTCTCCGATACTGGCCCGCTGGCCGCCAAGGCGGCCAAACTATCTATTCACGTCTTGCATTCACGTCTTGCATTCATGTCTTGTGCTGGTTTCCCGCTCAATCCGTAAATCGATACTACATGTAGTGCAAGCGCCTCGGCGGAACCCCAAGATGATGTATTACAAGTATGTCATTTTACGCACCGGTAGTCCACAGGCGCAGGGGGTAAAAATGTCCGGAAATCCGCCAAATCCGGAGACGTCATCCACACCCTGTGGACTACTTAGCCACATTTAATCGCCAGCGTGTCGCCAGGATCCCGGCGTGTCGCGGCATCCTGCAAACGCCGTCCCGTGAGTCGCCCGCCACACTTCCCGACGCCGGACAGGCATCAAACCCGGCGGCTGCGGAGACCGAATTCACACCGATATGCTGGTTTCCACGGTCTTTCGGCCGGCACCGAGCCTAAGGATCACTGATGGTCAACCTCCTCCACCTACGGACACTGCTTGAAGTCACGCGGCTCGGTTCCTTCGCGGCAGCCGCCGCGCGGCTCGGCTACACCGCCTCGGCCGTATCCCAACAGATGGCAGCATTGGAACGGGACACCGGCGTCGAACTCTTCCACCGCTCCGCACGCAGCGTGGTTCCCACGGAGGCGGCCCTGACCATGGTGCGCCATGCCTCCAAAGTGCTCACCGACGTCGAGACCTTGCTGGCGGCAGCCTCGAGGAGCACCGACTCCCCCGTCCAGGAACTGCGGCTCGGCATCTTCCCAAGCCTTGCAACCTACGTCCTGCCGGACATTCTCCGGAACCCGCGCTGGAAGAAGCTGGGAATAGAACTCCGCGTGTGGGTGGCCGAGCCGTCCCAGACCATCCAAGGCCTGCGCACCGGCGGCGAACTGGACCTCGCACTCGTGTACCAAGTGGGCCAGTCAGGGCTCGCGTGGCCACACACCCTGGAGCGGCAGTGGATCGGCGACGACGACTTCCGGGTGGTGCTCCCGGCATCGTGGGGCATCCGGGAGGACGCCGAAATGCAGGCCTCGCAACTCTCGGACATGCCCTGGATCATGCACCACCCGGGCACCAGCGACGCGGTGGTGATCGAACGCCTGTTTGCCAGCTGCAATCTGCACCCACGCGTCGCGGCCTACAGCGATGACTTCCACGCAAGCCTCGAGATGGCGGCAGCGGGGCTCGGCGCCGCCCTGGTTCCGGAACTGGCGCTGCGGCACCGGCCGCCCGGCGTCGTGGTTCTCGATGTTCCGGACATCCGGCTCGCCCGCAATGTGTTCGCCCTCCTCCTCAATGAGAAGCGAACGGCCCAGGTGCAGCTCTTCACGGAATTGCTGGCCGACACGCTGCACGGGAGCGCCGCAACCGTCCGGGCCGGCAGCGCCGCGACGATGCCCAAAACCACTCAAAAGTCAACGCCCAAACCCCGCACCTGAAATCTTCCCGGATGCTGGAACACGCCGCTTGTTTGGGACTATCTTGAAGACATGAGCAAGGTAGCGAGCAAACATTTTGGGGAGATCGAGCTCAACCACGGGCGGGAGCGCTGTTACGTGGCTTCCCACGAGCTCGCCGGAAATCCCCTCGAACTGGACCTGAACGTCACGGCGCATGACCACTTCGACGAGAAGGCACTCCACAAGGTGGACTACCGCCTGGGCTACCTCCCCGAATTGGTGGACCAGGTCCGGGACATGATCGCCGAGGAGCTGGAGCAGGACGGCACCAACTCCCAGCAGTTCCTGCACTTCCACTCCAACCAGCTCAAAGAAGAGCAACTGGAGGCGGTGTTCGGCGTCCGCGACAAGACGCAGCTCACCAAGGACGTTTTCCTCAAAGCCCTCAAACTGGGCCATGTGGCGATCTACCCCGGCCAGCCGGAGCGCTATTTCGTCCTGGATTTCACTCTGGGCTCGCACTTCACCGACGAACTGCTGGTGGTTGCGGCCGATGAGGACGGTGTAGTGGACGACGAGATCCTCTGGGAGTCGTGACAAGTCGGTTATCCCGAAGATCGAAAGAACGACGGCGGCCGGTCACCTTCGAGGTGACCGGCCGCCGCAGTTTGTACTACGTGAGGTTTACTTTGCTGCTTCGAGCAGTCCGGCGCGGACCGTCTTGGTGGCCTTGACCAGGTTGCGCAGGGACTCTTCAGTCTCGGCGTAGCCGCGGGTCTTCAAGCCGCAGTCCGGGTTGACCCAGAGCTGGCGGGACGGAACGTGCTTGACGGCGGTGGACAGCAGTTCGGTGACCTCGGCCTCCCCCGGAACACGCGGCGAGTGGATGTCGTAAACGCCAGGACCAACCCCGCGGCCGAAGTGGTGCGCCTCGAGGTCGTGGACAACCTCCATGCGTGAGCGTGCTGCTTCGATGGACGTGACGTCGGCGTCGAGGCCGTCGATCGCGTCGATGATCACACCGAACTCCGAGTAGCAGAGGTGGGTGTGGATCTGGGTGGCGTCGGCGGCGCCGGCGGTGGCCAGGCGGAAGGAGTCGACCGACCACTTCAGGTAGGCGGCGTGGTCGGCCTTGCGCAGCGGCAGGAGTTCGCGCAGTGCGGGCTCGTCCACCTGGATGACCTTGATGCCGGCAGCTTCGAGGTCGGCGATTTCGTCACGCAGCGCCAGGCCGACCTGGTTGGCGGTCTCGCCGAGCGGCTGGTCGTCGCGGACGAAGGACCAGGCCAGGATGGTCACCGGACCGGTGAGCATGCCCTTCATCGGCTTGCTGGTGAGGGACTGCGCGTATTCCGCCCAGGCAACCGTGATGGGCGCCGAGCGGGTGACGTCGCCCCAGAGGATGGACGGCCGGGTGCAACGCGAGCCGTAGGACTGGACCCAGCCGTGAACGGTTACGTCGAAGCCTTCGAGGTTCTCGGCGAAGTACTGGACCATGTCGTTGCGCTCGGGCTCGCCGTGCACCAGGACATCGTAGCCGAGCTCTTCCTGCAGCTCGACGACGCGCTTGATCTCGTCCTTCATGAGCTGCTCGTACTGCTCGTTGCTCAGCTCCCCCTTGTTGTTGCGGGCACGGGCGGAGCGGATTTCCGAGGTCTGGGGGAAGGACCCGATGGTGGTGGTGGGCAGCGGCGGCAAGTGAAGCGCAGCTTCCTGGGCGGCTTCGCGGACCGGGTACTCGGAGCGGTTGAAGTCGGCCTCGGTGAGGGCAGCCGTGCGGGCACGGACGTCGGCGCGCTGGACCCCCTTGGCGGTGGCGCGGGACGCGATCACCGCGGAAGCCTCGTCGATCGCGGCCTTCGCGGAAGCCGGGTCGGCCAGGTAGTCCGCCAGGACCTTGACCTCGACGGCCTTCTGGTCAGCGAATGCGAGCCAGCTACGCAGCTGCGCGGAGAGCTGGGTTTCCTCGGCAGTGTCGTGCGGGACGTGCTGGGTGGAGGTGGAGGTGCTGACGGCAAGCTTGCCGGCCGCGGCCTTCAGTTCGTCCAGCTTGCCGGCCGAGACGGCGAGGTCGTTGCGCCAGATGTTGTGGCCATCGACGACGCCGGCGACCAGGGTCTTGCTGCCCAGGCCGGCCAGGGCTGCCGCAGACGGTACAGCGCCCTTGAAAACGTCGACGTGCAGGGCGTCGATGTTGGTCGCAGCGAGGGTGCCGAGCTGGCCGTCGAGGGAACCGTAGGGCGTGGAGACGAAGAGCTGCGGGCGCGCTGCGGCACCGGAGAGGACTTCGTAGGCACGGGCAGTGGCAGCCTGGATTTCCGCGGCCGGGGTGTCCTGGTCGACAACGAGGGCGGGCTCGTCCAACTGGATCCAGCTGGCGCCGGCAGCGGCAAGCTTGCCAAGGAGTTCACCATAGACCGGGAGGATGTCCTCCAAGCGGGACAGCGGAGCGAAGCCCGCGGGAGCATCGTCGGAAGCCTTGGAGAGCAGCAGGTAGGTCACCGGCCCAACAATGTACGGGCGGGTCTCGATGCCGTTGGCGAGGGCGAACTCGAACTC
Source organism: Arthrobacter sp. efr-133-R2A-63 (assembly GCF_030209795.1). NCBI lineage: Bacteria > Bacillati > Actinomycetota > Actinomycetes > Micrococcales > Micrococcaceae > Arthrobacter > Arthrobacter sp. efr-133-R2A-63. The sequence continues at coordinate 50,559 of NZ_JARVRG010000039.1, forward strand.
CTCGACGATGCGGTTGGAGGCGAGCTTGAAGTCGGTCTCGGGGCCGATTTCCGGAACGAGGTAGTGGTAGTTCGTGTCGAACCACTTGGTCATTTCGAGCGGCTGCTGTTCCTTGTTGCCGCGGGCCAGGGTGAAGTAGCCATCGATGTCGAGCTGGCCTTCGGCGTTGAGCAGCTGGCCGAAACGGGCCGGGACCGCGCCCAGGTGCGCGGTGGCGTCGAGCACCTGGTCGTAGTAGGAGAAGGTGCCTGGAACGGCGGCGGCTTCGTTGAGGCCGAGTTCCTGGAGGCGCTTGGCGGTGGTCAGTTGGATGTCCTTGGCAGCGGCGTCAAGGGCAGCGGCGTCGATCTTGCCGGCCCAGTAGGCTTCGATTGCCTTCTTGAGTTCGCGGCGGCGGCCGATGCGCGGGTAGCCGAGCAGGGATGCAGCGGGGAAAGCTGCATTGGTCTTTTCAGTGAGGTTCTGTTCAGTCATGGGATTTCCTTGGGGCAGTAGGTGCAAATCGATGTGTCGAGGGGTTTGCGGAGCAGTGTTGGCTGATCAGCTGACGAGTTCCTGGCGGCGGGCGATGGCGCTGAGCCTGCTGGCCGGCCGGGCCGGGCGGGGCAAGGCAAGCTTGTCCAGCACGTCCAGGGCGCAGGCGTGCTCGTTGAAGGTGTACAGGTGGATGCCCGGAGCACCGGCCTGCAGGGCGGCGTTGGCCAGGTCCACCGTGGCGCGGACTCCGATCTTGCGCCGTTCGGCGTCGCTGTCCGCCGCGGCAAGTCGCTCGATCAGTTCCGGTGCGGGTTCGACGCCGGTGAGCTCGCCGAGGCGCTTGAGCCGGCGAAGGCTGGTCAGCGGCATGACGCCCGGGATGATCGGGATCGTGACGCCGGCACGCCGTGCACGGGAGATCAGGTCCGCATACTGCTCGGTGTGGAAGAAGACCTGCGTGATGGCGAAGTCGGCACCCGAACGCTGCTTCGCGAGCAGCACCTCGACGTCGTGCTCCACGCTCGGGGACTCCGGGTGGCGCGTGGGATAGGCGGCCACGCCAACGGCGATCTTGCCCGCGCACAGGAGGGCCGAACGCCGCTGTTCCACACGCCGGATCAGTTCGATGAGGTCCTGGGCGTAGCGCAGCGAACCACTGTCCGGCTGGCCGCTGTCCTTGGGAAGGTCGCCACGCAGGGCAAGGATGCCGCGCACGCCGTTGTCCAGGAGTTCGCCGATGATCTCGGCCAATTCCTGCGGGGTGTTTCCGACGCAGGTCAGGTGTGCCAGTGGCCGCAGGGTCGTTTCGAGCAGCAGCCGGTTGATGAGCTCGACGGCGGTGTCCCGGTTGGAACCGCTGGCACCGTACGTCACGGAGACGAAGTCGGGATCCGTGGCCTCAAGCTCCCCGATGGTCGTCCAGAGGGACTCCGCAGCCGCTGGAGAGCGGGGTGGGAAAAGTTCGTAGGACAAGGCAACAGGGGCGGCGCCGGTCAGGTTCGGATGAGTGTCAATGAGGCTTGGTGGTGACATTTGCGTCCTTGGCTGTGTGTCAGCGGGCCTGCGTTCACGGACGTGAAACCGTGGACTGCAGAATCGGTGAATTGAGTTTGGGGATACACGCAACGAACTCCAGCAGGGCGCAGCCGCGACTGTTACGCCTGGAATGAAGTTGTCCGTGTGCAAATGTCAGGCCCACATGGGGGCACCCACACCCTCCTGCCTGCCTTCAAGAGGCAGATCCGGCGGAGGATCGCTGACACGTTACCGCGGTAACTTGAATACGACTCTAGAACGGGGCTCCGGCCGCCACAAATCCTCCGCCGAATTAAGACGCACTTTTACGCTACGTTTCGCCCGATTTCTGAAGATTGTTCGCTGAGTCTTCCGACCGGGTCCAGCCGGCGAAGAATACGCCACGGGGAAGTCCGGCGTGAGCACTCCCCTTGGCGGTCCCGCAGGACTATTCTTTTGCCATGATCCAGCTTCCCGCCAGTTACCAGGAGTACCTCGCCGGCAAAGAGGAAAGATTCGTCCAGACCGTCCGCCCCATCCTGATGCAATCGGCCGCAGACCAGCTTCATGGCGTCCGCGTGGTCTACAACCACAGCGGCCACCAAGCGCATTTGGATGATTCCATCCCGTACGGCACTGTCGTGGAGGACATCGACTGAGTCTTGGCTGCTCAGCCTTTCATCGCGCCCGAAAGCGCGAACGCGTTGCCGGAGCCCCTGGCGACCACCGTGTAGAGGATAAGCACCGGGACGGAATACAGGATGGAGAACGCGGCGAGTTCTCCGTAAGCGATGGCTCCATGCTGGCCAAAGAAGCTGAAAACGGACACCGCGGCCGGCTGTTTGGAGTTGGACAACAACAGGATGAAGGGGACGAAGAAGTTCCCCCACGCCTGGATGAAGACGAAGATGAACACCACGCCCAGCCCTTGCCTCATCAGCGGCAGGACGATTCTCCGCAGCGTGGCCAGTCCGGAGGCGCCGTCCATCCAGGCAGCTTCCTCCAGCTCCAGCGGCACGGAGTCCATGAAGTTCTTCGTCATCCAAATGGCCATGGGCAAGGTGGTGGTTGCCATGAAGAAGATGGTTGCCGGCATCGAGTCCAGCAGTTGCAACTGCACGAACAGCCCATAGACCGGCACCATGATTGCCGTGACCGGGAGCGAGGTTCCGAACAGGATCGCATAGAGGAACGGCTTGTTGAAGCGCGATTGGTAGCGGGACAGCGGATAGGCCGCCAGGACGGCAGCTGCCAGGTTTACGACTGCGGTCCCGGCGGAGAGCAGGAAGCTGTTCGCGAGCGGCTGGAACAGCAGGCCGGGCGTCAGTACGGCGGCAAAATTCGCGAACGACGGCGATAGGGGCCACCGCGTCTCGTATCCGGCGTACGGATCGACGGAAGCGAGAAGCAGCCACGCAAGGGGAAGCACGAAGCACACGCCGATCACGGCCAACGCCGCATTCGCGGCCAAGCGGACGCGGAGCCGTCCCCGGCCCACCGCCGTCGGGCGCTTCCCGGCGAGCAGCGCAGGGCGGCGCAGGGAGGTCACGGTTTCGCCCCCCGGAGCAGCCTGACGTACACGGCCCCGAAGACCATGCCGATCAGGATCAGGACCGAAGCGATCGCGGTGCCGTATCCGATGTCTCCGAGCTTGAAGGCTTCCTGGTACGCCAGTACGGGGAGGGTGGTGCTCGCGTTGGACGGACCACCCCCCGTCATCACCCAGATGAGGGTGAATACCGCGAGCGTCTGCAGGGTGATGAGCATGAGGTTGGTGGCGATGCTCCCGCGGATGATCGGAAGCGTGATGAACGCCAGGCGTTGCCAACTCCTGGCGCCGTCCATGAGGGCGGCTTCGGAGATGTCGCGCGGGACCTGGGAAAGCGCGGCCCGGTAGACCAGCATCGAGAACGCGGTGCCGCGCCAGACATTGGCCAGGACGACCGCGGCCATGGGAAAGGCATAAAGCCAGTTGGTGCCCTGGACACCGAACAGTCCCAGAAGCTGGTTGAGCGTCCCGTCCTGGCTGAAGTACGCGTAGGCCGCGAAGGCCGCCACGATTTCAGGCAATATCCAAGAAGCGACCACCACCGTGCCCACGAGCGAAGCGGTGGCTCCCCCGGATCGGGTCATCAACAAGGCGATGCCCAGGCCCAGGGCGTTCTGTCCGAGGATCGCGGACGCGATAACGAAGACCATCGTCAGCCATGCCGAGAGCGGGAAGATGGAATCCGTCAACATCCGGGCGTAGTTGTCCAGGCCGACCCATTGAGGGTTCAGGGCCGCCTCGCCGGACAACGCGGCGTTGGTGAAGGAGGCATAGAAGGACCACGCCACAGGGGCCAGCATGAAGAAGCCCAGCAGCACGATTGACGGAACAACCGGCAACAAGCGGAGCCTGCGACGCAGAGTCCTTTGGATGGGGGTTCTGCGCCGGAGGGAACTGCGGCTGAGGGAATCAGGGACTGCCATGCGTCATTTCTGCATGACCTTGGCGTCGCCGACGAGTTTCTTGACCGAGGCGTCGTATTCGGCCGCGGCCTCTGCCGGGCTTTGCTTGCCGGTGATGACTGCCTCAGTGGCTTGTTGGACGGCGAGGGAGATCTTCGGATAGTCGGCTGTTGCCGGACGGTAGTGCGTCACTCCGACCAGATCGGAAACAGCCTTCACGAACGGGTTGGCCGCTTGGTAACCGGGATCGGACGCGACATCGGTTCGGACCGCGATCTGGGAGTTGTTGACGTCGAAGGCCAAGGCATTCTTCTTGTTCAACGCAGTGGTCAGGAACTTGAAGGCCAGGTCCGGGGCCTTGGTCTTCGCGCCGACGGCAAGCGTCCAGCCACCGGACATGCTCACCCCACCGGGGTCCTGTCCGAACTGGGTGGGGAACGTGGCTACTCCCATATCCTGCGTGTAGCCGGCCCATTCATATGAACCGCCCTTCTGCCAGAACGATGGTGCGTAGGAGCCTTCCACGGTAGCGCCCATTTTGCCCTGCGGCAGCCACTGGCCAAAGACTTTCTTCCACACATTCGCATCGAGGGCGTCGGCCGGTGTCACGGAAAGCTTCTCATCGTAGAGGGTCTTCAGGAACTGGAGTGAATCGGTGAATCCCTTGGAGCCGAGCACCCACTTCTTGTCGCTCTCCGAATACAGGGAGCTGCCCGTTCCGTAGAGCAGTTCGTAGAAGCTCTGCATGACGGTTCCCTCACCGGTGCCGGTTCCGGCGTACATGCTGAAGGGAATCACGCCGGGATCCGCGGCCTTCATCTTGCGGGCCGCGGCCAGGATGTCATCCCAGGTCTTCGGCTGCCAGGGCACGGGTATGCCGGCCTTCTGGAGGACAGTCTTGTTGTACCAGATCGCCCTGGTATCAGTGCCGAGCGGGACGGCGTAGATACTGCCGTCGTCACCGCGCCCCGCAGCTTTGGCGCCCTCGTTGAACTTGGACCACTCGTCCCACGAGGCCAGCTGCGAGTCGAGTTTCAGCAAGTATCCGGCATCGACGTCCGAGCGGACCTTGAAGGTGTCCTCGTAGAAGACGTCCGGAGCGGTGTCGGGGGAACGTTGGGCCAGCGCGAGCTTGGTGCCATAGTCGTCGTCGTTGGCCTGGATGGGCTCCAGGTCCACGGTGACGCCCGCGTTTGCTGCTTCGAATTCCTGCTTGGCGTCCTGGAAGACCTTGTCCAGTGCGGTGAAGGAGTCCGTCTTTTGGTAGACGATCTTGATGGTTTGCTTGCTTGTGGCTTGCGGTTGGGCAGAGCAGGCTGCCGAGGCCAAAAGGCCTACGACGCCGAGCAGTGCTGCTCCGATCCGGACTGGGCGACGCATGACGCTCCTTCTTCAAGCGGCTGCAGCCCCCACACTTCAGCTGGCCCAGCCTGTTGCCAATATTGATAAATGCAGCCCTGAGACACAGGACGTGGTGAAGGCCTCAGCCTTCCAAGAGAAGCCGCTGGGCGCGCGGCGCAAGCGTGTGTTCAAGGACCAGGCAGGCCGCACCGATCGCGCCGACGTCTTCGCCCACTCCGGTCCCGACAACGTCGATGCCGTGGATGCTGTTGGCGGCACTGTTGGCCGCGAGCAGGGGAGGTATGCGCTCCAAATAGCGTTCCGCCATGCGGCCCCAGAACGGGCCGCCGAAGACGACGCGTTCGACGTCGAGGGTGTTGGTCACCACCGCAACCGCTCGGGAAACCAGCACCGCCGACTTATCGATGATCGCGATGGCGCGTTCGTCACCTGCATCCGCGGCATCGCAAAGCCGGGCAAAGCCTTCCTGCACTTCCGGGCCCTCGGTGCCTTTGCGGCCACCGTTCAGGACACCTTGCTTTTCGGCTTCGGCCACGAGGACCTGCGGAATACAGGACGACTTGACGCATCCACGAAGGCCGCAATCACATTCCGGGCCGTCCGGCTCCACAATGATGTGTCCGATTTCGCCGGCGTTGCCGGATGTTCCCCGGACAACTTCGTCGTTCAAGACGATGCCGCAACCGATGCCGGTACCCATATACATGAAGATGAAACTTCCGGTGCCGCTGGCCCCACCCGCCCAGGTTTCGGCGACCGCCGCGCTGGTGACGTCCTTGTCCACGAGGGTCTCAAGTCCGGTGGCTTCGGCGAGGGCATCCCTCAAGTGCACCCTGTCCCACCCTGTCATCAGGGGCGGATCGACGACGGTGCCCTCATCAAGGTCGATCGGGCCGGGCGCCGCGACGCCAAGTCCCGCGATCTTCCCGGTATCAACACCGGAATCTTCGATCAGCGCCTTGATTTCCTCCGCTATGGCGGCGATGACGCGCTGTGGATTGCTCCCGGTCGGGGTGGGAATCCTGGAGTGCTTCACGACGTCGCCCACCAGGTCCAGCACCACGGTGGTGATGACCGCGGGGTCAAGGTGCACGCCAAGCGCGTACATTCCGGAAGGATTCAGGCGCAGAATGGTGCGGGGCTTGCCCGGACCGCTCCCTTCCTTGCCTGCCTCGATAATGAGTTGTTGATCCAGGAGGCGGCGCGAGATGTTCGAAATAGTCTGCGGTGAAAGGCCGACGATTTGGGCCAGCTCCACGCGGCTCAGTCCACCTGATGAGCGCCTGATGGCGTCGAGAATGACGGTCAGGTTGAAATCCCCCATGCGTGGCAGATTGGTTCCGCGCCTCGGAGTCGGCTGCCGGATCTCAGTCACGGATTCCCCTAAAATCATTCGAATAATGCTGTTGCATTTGCATCGTACGGCACGTGTGCTTGTCCCGGTATGCCCACACGCTGCCCGGGCGTAACGGACGCCGATATTGCTGATGGGAGGCCCGGAATATGGCACTGATGCCGCGGGCCGAGCTCGACGTCACCGCGCGGTTGGTGAGGAATCTACTCGAGGAGCAGCTGCCACGGCTCCCGGACCTTGAGTTGGAACTGGTGGCCAATGGCTGGGACAACGTCATGTACCGGCTCGGCGGGGAGTGGGCCGTCCGCCTGCCCCGCCGGGAGGCGGCGGCACAGTTGATCCTGCATGAGCAGCAATATCTCCCCGAATATGCCAGGCGTTCCCCTGTCCCGCTCCCCAGCCCCATCCACTTGGGGCGGCCGTCTGTGGACTTCCCCTGGCCGTGGAGCGTGACTCCTTGGTTGAAGGGACTCCCGGCCGTGCTGGTTTCCCAGGAGTCGCGGAACGCGGCGGCCGCGGACCTGGCCACGTTCCTCCTCGCCATCCATGTCCCGGCCACCCCCGGCGCTCCCGTCAATCCCGTGCGCGGGGTGCCTTTGGCAGCCAGGTCGGACGCGGTCATGGACAGGCTCCGCGATTCCAGCCGCTATCCCCAGGCGGGGCGGTTGCGGAGGCTCTGGTCCGAAGCTTGCGCCGCCCCGCTGTGGGACGGCCCGGGGCTGTGGCTGCATGGAGATCTCCACCCGGCGAACGTCCTTGTGCGGCCCGACGGCCGGCTCGCCGCCGTCGTCGACTTCGGAGACCTCGGAGCCGGGGATCCCGCCGTCGATCTCGCCGTGGCGTGGTTGATGTTCGACGGCGGTGCGCGGCATCGTTTCATGGCGGCCTTCGGAACCGCCGTGGATGCCGCGACGTGGGCCCGGGCCCGCGGATGGGCCGTGGTCCTCGCGACGGCGATGGTCAGTTTCTCGGATGACAATCCGGCGATGGCGGGAATCGGGCGCTTCGGGGTGGAGCAGCTGCTGTCGGAGCGCTGCTCACCGAACCGGGCGGGCGCCTAGCGTTTGATGCTGCGTGTCACGGTGAATTTCGGGTTGCGGCCTATTTCGGTGGTGGGGCCAATGAGCCTTTCCAGCGCAGCGCGGTACTGCAAGTGGCTGTTGTAGACAGTCCAGAGTTCGCCGCCGGGAGCCAGGACCCGCGCTGCGGCGTCGAACATCTTCGTGGCCGCGCCTGCATGGACGCTGGCGCCGAGGTGGAACGGCGGGTTCAGCAGGATGAGGTCGGCGCTGCCCGGTTCGAAGGTGGACATGGCGTCGTCATGGACTACCGTGATGCGATCTGCCAGACCGTTGGCTGCCACCGTTGCCCTGGCGGACGCGACGGCTGCCGCAGATTGGTCCGTCGCTGTAACCCGGGCTTCGGGACGGTTCCTGGCGTACATCGTCGCGAGGATCCCGGTCCCGCAGCCGAGGTCTACTGCGTGTCGGGCTTCGGGGATCCTGTCCAGGAAGCCCAGGAGGAAGCGCGTGCCGATATCCAGCTTGGTGCCTGAAAACGCACCCCCGTGGGCACAGACTGTCATGCCGAGCTCTGTGTTCTGCTCCGAGACCGGGAAGGGCTCCGGGGCGTCCGGCCGCCTGGGATTGATGGCGAGCAGCACACGTGACTTCCGCTGCGCAAGCTGTGGCTGCACGGACTCGAAGTTGCGTTCCAGGACGGCGTTCATGCCCAGGGTCATGTGCTTGACGCGTCCCCCGGCGAGGAGGACGGCTCCCGGCGCCGCAAAGCGGGCAACGGCGTCGGCGATTTCCTCCAGTTCCGCGAGGGCCTTGGGGAGCTGCACGATCACCAGTCCGGCGCCGTCGAGCAACCCGGCACCCAGCTCGAACTGATCGAAGCGGCCGGCCAACCCGGACGCGTCCGCGTTCCGTTGCAGCGCGAGCCTGCTGGCGTAGAGATCCTGGGTCACGCGGACGTGCCCGACGCCGAGACCCGCCACGGCGCCCAGGGTCAGGGCCCCGTAACGGTCACCGATCACGGCGACGCGGGTTTCCTGGCTGGGCACGTACCCTCCCGCGGTCTCAAGGAGGAGCCGGTCGGTGGCGTCGTGCGCCTGCAGGTTCCCTGCCTCGACGTCGGGGAAGCGGCGCAGGGTGCCGAACAGCGTCTCAAGGGTTTCATCCAGCTCGGTCAAGGTCACGGTGCACCAATCTATCCCCCTCGGGAACCCTCGACAACATAGTGGTGGCGGAGGAAGGTAGAGATTGCAAGTAATCGACCGTCTGCCCGCTGCCGTCGGCACGGCACACGCCGCCAGCAGCCCGGACACCAGGGTCCGCTGCGAAGGGCGAGCCACGTCGCGGACCTGGAAGACCAGGCTCCCACTCCCCTTGTGAGCAGATCATGACCGTCAACCTCGTCACTCAGCTTGAAGTAAAGTCGCACAACTCCCCTGATGAAATTCGCCGCCCGGACAAAACCGTGGTGGAAAACGTCACCGTCGGTGACTACACGATCGGCCGCCTCAGCTTCGAGCCAGGCTGGAGTTGGTCGGACTGCATCAAACCGGTGGTCCACACCGATTCCTGCCAGCTCAACCATGTGGGTTACTGCATTGCCGGATCATTGGAAGTCGAGACCACCGACGGCAAGAAGATCAGCATCTCCAAAGGAGATTCATACACCATCCCGCCGGGACACACTGCCTGGGTTGTAGGCGACGAGACCTACTCGGCCATCGAGTTTGTCAGCGCAGCAGAATACGGAGTCAAGCCCGACTAGCACGGACCCAACTAGACGATATGAGGGGTTGCAGGTCCTTCCCGTCCGGTTCGGCCATT